>JAATFR010000320.1 GCA_015655095.1 Hyphomicrobiales bacterium
AGAACATCCTCGACACCACCAAAGCGCTTCCGGAGCTCGACCTCGGTCTTGCCTGTCTTTTGCACCATGCCCGCTACCGCACGATCCACTGCATCGCGGGCCCCCATCTCAAGCACTGCCTGACGCTCGGCAGTGGTCAGGTGGGCGGGGAACAAAGGAAGGCCACCTGTGCGCAGCTGTGTGGCGCTCTGGGTCTCGTCCAACCGCTTCACTTCAAGGATCTCCGCCGAGGGGTTAGACGCAACCGTGACGCATGACAGTTCGATGATTTCCCAGGCCGGATATTGCCAGCCCGTGGGTATTGCCTTCCGGTCAAGAGGAATGAAACCAACGCTCAGTCCTTTTACCAACCCGGCTTTCACCAGTCGCCAGCACTCATCAATCTTCTCGCTCACCCCCGCAGCGGCAAATCGGGCGGCAATCACAATGCCCGAAGATGTGGCGCGGGCATCGATCACCTCGCCCACAGGCTGCGTGTGGTCGTGTTGCCAGAGAAGAGGGAAGGGCAATTTGAACTGCGCCCCGATCGGCAGGAGAATATCCCCCTGCCGATCGGTCGAAGGCGTCGAGGCAATCCCGCGAATAGTTCGGGTTTCGTCATCGGCCTTCTTGATCATCACCAGCGCATGGGCGCGCTGCATGTCCTTTATATCGTCCATCACACGCCCGCCTCGATACCGTCGATCCGGGCGCAGGAACCTCCGATGGATCGCGGGCAACCAGCCCCCCTCGATCAGCGCCACCATCGCAGGCCGTCGGCGGGCGGTCGGCCCGTGGAACGCCTCGGGATGAAACCGCAGGCTTTCTGGCAGCGTGCAGGTGATGCAGCGTGCCTCGCGCAGATAGACCTCGGCAGGCGTACCCCTGATCGGCAATGCCTCGTTCCAGATCGCCTTTGCCTGCCGGGGCTTCTTCTCGGCTTTGGCTTTTTCGGCCAGCCGGATTTTTGCCAGATCGGCTCGGGACGGCGGACGGTAGTCGCTGGTCCGGCCCTCGATTAGACCAAGGCTGCGCACGGCATTCATGATCGCGCCGAACTCGCACCCCGCGAAGCAATGCAGCAGCAGCTTGCCATCTTCGGCCTGACGGACGGACAAGGCCGGGGTGCGGCTGTTGTCGTGGGCAGGACAGAAACAAACGCCGTTACGGCCCCGAAGGGCGGCAACAATACGGGCGGCTTCCGTATTCATGACCGGACCTCCCCGAAGGCTAGCCCGGCCAACAGCGCAGCGCGGGAAGGATCGACGTTCATGCGATGTACCAAGTGGGCCACGCGATAGGCGGCGATGCTGATGTGCGTGAAGGATGTTGCGTGATGAACGGGGCTGCGGTATTATCCACTACAGAAGTTAGCCGCTTCCAATTTCGCTCGCCCCGCTTGCCTTTCCAGAGGCGGCGGGGCTTTCCATTTTAAGGGTCATGGTTGAATCCTTTTATGCCGCGCGACGCATGGTTTCCCACGCTTCAAGGACGGACAGTTCAAAGCGGGTGGCTTGTTCGGAAAACTTCACCGGGCGGGGGAAGGTCGGGTCAGTGCGAACCCAGCCCCATATCGTCGCTTTTGTGACGCTGTAGCGGTCGGCAACCTGTTGTGCGGTCAGATACATGGTGCATCCTCGGATTAGGATCGGGACCTATTGATTTCAGGTTTGTCTCATGATTCAGGCTCCGGAAGGAGACCTGAATCATGAGCAATCTTTACTGGCTGACCGAGGCGCAGTTGGAGCGCCTTCGTCCTTTCTTTCCACGTAGCCATGGGCGACCGCGCGTGGACGATCGACGCGTTCTGAGCGGGATAATTTTTGTAAATCGCAATGGGTTACGCTGGTGCGACGCGCCGTAGGAATATGGCCCATATAAGACGCTCTACAACCGCTGGAAGCGTTGGGGCCGGTTGGGCGTCTTCGCCAGGATGATGGAGGGGCTGGCCTCCGAAGCCTCGGAGCAGACGACCATCATGATAGATGCGACCCATCTGAAAGCGCACCGCACGGCCTCAAGCTTGCGGTTGACAAAGGGGGGCCCAGTTACAATCAGGGCCGCCTGATTGGCAGAACCAAAGGCGGCATGAACACCAAGCTGCACGCCGTGACAGATGCTCAGGGGCGACCGATCCGGTTCTTCATGACCGCCGGACAGGTCAGCGATTACACCGGAGCAATGGCATTGGTGAGCAGCCTGCCCAAGGCCGATTGGCTCCTGGCTGATCGGGGCTATGACGCTGACTGGTTCAGAGATGCCTTGGAAGACAAGGGGATAAAGGTCTGCATCCCCGGAAGGAAAAACCGTAAGAAGCCAATCAAGCACGACAAGAGACGCTACAAGAGACGCTATCGCATCGAGATAATGTTCGGGCGGCTGAAGGACTGGAGGAGGGTGGCGACGCGATACGACAGATGCCCAATCGTGTTTCTGTCAGCTGGCACCCTCGCAGCAACGGTCCTCTTCTGGCTTTGATGGTTAATGAGTCTGGAACCTAGCGCCGCCACCAGAGATGTTCCGACGCGGGCGAGACTTCGCTGCATGGCTCGGCCTTG
>JAATFR010000323.1 GCA_015655095.1 Hyphomicrobiales bacterium
CTCATCGTGCCGCCCCAATCGCCACAACCTTCGCGCTATTCTCGGCCGGCGGCCTCTCGCAATATTCTGCCCATGCCTGCATCAACTTCCGGCGCTTCTCCAGCGCGTCGCCGCGCCGGTAGGCCTGCTCGGCTTGGTCGCCGATGACGTGCGCCAGGGCTGCCTCGGCAACCTCTCGCTGAAAGTTCGTTGCCTCACCGGCCCAATCTCGAAAAGATGAGCGGAAACCATGAACTGTAAGCCTTTGGTCAACCATGCCACGGGTCATCATCAATAAAGCCATATTGCTCAACGGCGCGTTGGCTCGGCCGGCAAAAACGATATCGCCGCGACGGGGCAGGGCGGTGAGGATCTCGACCGCCCGAGTCGACAGCGGCACCCGGTGTTCCCGCCCAGCTTTCATGCGCTGGGCCGGCACAGTCCAGACTTTGGCCTCGATGTCGATCTCGGCCCATCGCGCACCAAGCACCTCGCCAGTTCTTGCGGCGCACAGGATCGCGAACTCGAGCCCGCGGGCGCTGACTTCCGGTTTCTGCCGAAGCTTTGCCATGAAGGCCGGCACGTCGGTGTAAGCCATGGCCGGTTGGTGGACGACCTTGGCTACCTTGTGCCGCGGCGGGAGAAGGCTCTCCAGATGCCCGCGCCAACGTGCCGGGTTTTCTCCTTTCCTGAATTGGCGAACGGTCGCCCAGTCCAGGATTACCTCGAGCCGGCCGCGGAGACGGGACGCCGTCTCTGCTTTCGACCGCCAGATCGGATCCAGGACCTTGAAAACAAGATCGGTCGTGATGCTGGCGACGGGCAAGTCGCCGATGGTCGGGTAGGCATATGTGTTGAGCGTTTGAGACCATTGAGCACGATGCTTTTCGTTACGCCAGGAGTCGCTGTGGGCCGAGATGTAAGCCTCGCCGCATTGGCGAAACGTCATCTCCTTCGCCTTCTCAAGCAGTCTGGCGGCGCGTCGATCGTTGCGCTCGTCGATCGGATCGATGCCGTTGCGCAGCTTGTCGCGCGCCGCGACAGCTGCCTCGCGGGCCATTGCAAGAGAAATGTCGGGGAGGGGACCGAGGCCCATCTTACGGGGCACGCCATCCAGCATGTAACGGAAGATCCAGGACCTCGCGCCGCCCGGGCTCACTTGCAGATAAAGACCACCTCCGTCACCATGGAGGCCGGGCTTGGTCATGTTCTTGACCGCCAGGGCGGAAAGTTTGTGGAGCTGCCGCATTGTGTCCGTCGAACCCTTGCTAGGTACGTTGCTACGTACAATTCAGGCTCGGATTGTGCTGGAACTCTCTGGAACTGTCTAGAACCTAAGTACCTTGTTTACACAAAACTTTATTATGATTTGGAACCCTCTGGAACCCCTTAGAGTTCGAATTCCGGCCTGCGTCTCCGCCATCCCTCCAGACACACGTGCCAGCGACAACCGGGTCATCCCAACCGTGGCTTGGATGCGATCAGAATTCATTGCGTTTCAAGCAACCAGACGTCGGCTTGCGCGCGCTTTGGTGTGCCGGTCTTCTTCCCGGGTGCACGGGCATCCTGCCCGTATCTTCCCTTCCTGCCGGCGCATCGTTTCCAAGAACGGGCAGGATGCCCGTGCACCCGGGAGGAAGACAAGCATCCGCCTTTTCACACCCTGATTGGACCGAGTCTTTGAACGAAGGGGCAGTCTGGGTGACGGCGGCCTTTTGCAAAGCCGTGCCGGGTCCGGGATTGAGCATGCGGTAGGCGTTGGGGTGACCTGCATGTGCAGGAGCAGGCCGCCGTCACCTCGTACCGGCAGGTCCTGCGGCCATGTCTCCCGACCTGGCCAGATCGAGCCACATTCCACGCCGCACATAAGCCGCACATAAGTTGAAGGGTGCAAGCCAGACCGAGCCCATGAACTCAAGCCCTGCTCCATTCTGCCCACACCCCACCCCTTCAGCGCACACAATTGTGTGCGCGATATCCCTACCTATCGTGGGGAGGGCTCGCGCCGGGTTCTGGAAGGGCGTGTCTTTCAGCGAGGATCAAGACGCGCGACTTGTCGTGCCTCAACCCATCGCCTGCCCCCGATTAGCTTAAGTCTATACATACTCCCGGACGAGAAGGGGTGGAAAAGCGGGGGTCGATTTTTCGTGGGATTGGACTATCCTTCGAGGCTGGTCGGGCAACTCGATGCTGCCTGGCGTGCTTTCATTCGGACGGATGGGAATTCCGCCAATGCACCCGGCATTCGCAGAAGCAACGGACGGCGTTAAACTGTTCTATTGGAATCTGGACGGTCCCGTGGGCCTCAATGGCACGAACTATTTCGACGACGTTCTCTTTGTGCAATGGTGCATGTACAAGGCCTCGAAATGGCCTGGCATAGACAATATGACCAAAATCAATAATGTTGATACGAAAGGAAAAACCCTCCGGGATTCCTTTGCCAAAGTGAACATAAACGGCCGCTGCAGCGGCATGAAAGACGATCCTCTCATAGATCAGATAACACTGCTTCAGGCACTCACGCATGGGACGATGGACGGCCGTATCACCCCGATCAAGAAATCCGCGAATTACACGGATTCATTCGGCCTGAAATATCTGTACCTGATAATCTGGCTGAACGGCATTCTGAAGCAGGTGC
>JAATFR010000098.1 GCA_015655095.1 Hyphomicrobiales bacterium
CGAGTCCATGCTGGCAGCGGGTGGCTTCGACCTCGTGGTCGAGTGCAAGCTCGAACCCTATGACATTCAAGCGCTGATCCCCATCATTGAGGGCGCAGGCGGCATCGTGACCGACTGGCGCGGTGGCGATTGCCAGAACGGCGGTCAGATCGTGGCCGCCGCGACACCGGAACTCCATGCCGCCGCGCTGGACATTCTCAAGGATGCAGCCGCCAGCTAGGCGCGCCTCTCCTGCTATCGTTTCAAATCACCCGCGCCATGAAATCGTCGAAGCAGCTCCAGAACTGCTGACGGCAGGAATCCTGCTCCATCAGAATTTCATGATGCGCCTCCTCGATCATCACCAGTTGGGCATCAGGCAGACTCGCTACCCCTGAGCGGATCGCGGCGTTGTTGACGATCCCCTCGCGTTGGGCCATGGCGACCAGAACCGGCAACCTGATTGAGGCGAGATAAGCGGGCTTCTCAAGCAGCCGCATGGATTGCAGCGCGGCCTTGAGCCAGCCGAAGGTGGGCGAGCCGAGACCAAGCCGGGGCTCGCTCCGCACCAGCGCCTGATGAAGCGCATAGCGGGCGGGATCGCCGGTCAGCGTATTCCCCTCAAACGGCTCTTCATCGGCCGCGGCGGGGCCACCGCCGGGAATATAGCGCCGCTCGAGACCCACGGCGAAGGCGACATAGGCAAGACTGCGGGCAATCATCTGTGCGCCAGCGCCAAGATTGATGCCAAGCATGGGAGCGGTGAGCACCAGAGCGGAGAACCATGAGGGATGATCATGAGCGCCGCGCAGAAGAATGTTTCCCCCCATGGAATGGGCAAGGGCGATCCAGGGCTTGGGGAAAGCGGGCGCAACCGCGCGCATGAAGCTCGCCAGATCATGATCGTAGGTCAGGAAATCGTCGATATGGCCACGCCGGGGATCGGGTTTTTCCCGAACCGAAAGCCCCTGCCCGCGCCAATCCATCGTGGCCACGGCAAATCCGCGCGCCAGAAGCTCATGGACCGTCTCGAAATATTTTTCGGCGAATTCGGTGCGTCCGCCAAACAGGAACACCGTGCCCCGGCAAGGGTTCAGGCCCGCATCGACCAGACGCCACTCAACGACCCTGAGCCGCATGCCGTCATCCGCATTGATGAAGCGGGCCCGCCCTCCTTCCGGCATCGGATTTTCACGCAGGCTGATGACATGCTCAGAATTGCTCACGGTTCACCGATCCGGTTCGTTGAAATGATAGCAGCTCAATATCCGATAAAAATGACAATTCCGCCAAACCGCTTCAGCCAGGCAACACCGGCGGCGTGACCTGGAGCGACGGGCGATCCTGCAAGGCCCAGTCGCTGCGCGTGAAGACCTGCGCATCCGCGCGGGCCGCGCGCAGCAGATCGAAATCGAGATCGGCATAGACCCAGCAGGGCTTACTGCATATGCCCGCCGCGATCACGCCATCCTCCGGGAACCCCCTGTCGGGCGTCGCCAGCACGCTTGCCCAGCCATTGTTCATATCGACCGCAGGCGACCACGGCGCTTCGCCCACGGTGGGGGAGACCGCAACATAAATCTGGTTCTCCAGCGCCCGGGCGCGAGCCCCCGTCTGGACGCGATGCGCGCCGGCCATCCGGTCAGTGCAGGAGGGCGCCAGCACAAGATCGGCGCCTGCCTCGCTCAGCGCATGGGCGATCAGCGGAAATTCAACGTCGTAGCAGATGGTGATGCCGAAGCGGGCATCGACGCCGACGCTCGCCAGATCGAACAGATGCAGCGCCCTTCCCCCTTCAATGAACCATTGCTCGCTCTCGAAACGGGTCATCTGTCGCTTGTCCTGATAGCCCATCAGGCCATGGGACGAAAACACATGGGCCCGGTTGAGAAAACGGCCCTCCTCCTTCACCGGCAGCGAGGGCGCGACGATGATGACGCCATGTTTCCTCGCCAGCGCCTCGTAGGTGGCAAGAAACAGGGGAAGCATCTCCTGCATGGCCTCGATCTGCCCGAGCAGATCCTGCTGCACGGCGGGGGCCATGAGGGAGGTCAGCTCCATCGAGCCATACTCGGGGAAAACGAGAAGTTGCGCGCCCTGGCCCACAGCTTCAGCCACCCATCGGGCGGCGTTGGCGGCCCATTCATCCGTGCTGGAGAAGTGTCCGATGGGGTATTGCGCGCAGGCGAGCTTCAGGTTCGACATGGTGCCGGACTCCTCAATCTGTACAAAGATCCTTCATCCAGTAGACCATGGATTTCACGGTCTCCCCGGCATCGCCAATATCGCGCCATCGAAACGAACTGACGAGATCGGGACGGCTGACATAACCGCGATGCCGCCAGAATTCATCGAGCGGGACATAGTCAGGTGGCCTTGAAGGATGCGTATCGGGCCTGACCACGGCGCAAAAACAGGTCCAGCGCTTGCCGAACGAGCGGGCGGCCGCCTCGCGCTCCTCAAAGAAGCGAACGCCGATTCCTTGACCCCGATATGATGAGCGCAGCACGGATTCGCCGAAATAGAAAATATCGCGAACAGGCAACCCGGCTTCGATGAAGGGCTGCCTGACGGCATCCTCCTCTTCCTCAAGCGCCAGCGCGCTTGAGGCCCCGACGGTCTCGTCCCCGTCGCGCGCGGCGATGATGGTGCCGGTCGCCGCCCGCGCATAGCGCGCGAGATAAGCCCGCTCATAGTCGAGCGAGCCCTCATAGAGATAGGGCCAGTCGCGAAACACCTCGATGCGCAACCGGGCAAGCGCGCCCAGTTCCCGGCTGATGTCCCCACCTGACAAGCGGATGATTTCAGCCATGTCAGGCCCCGACCTGAGCCAGCCAGTCATTGAGATTATAGGTGTTGGAAATGCGCGCGACCTTGCCGTCCCGGACCTCGAAGAAAGCCCCTGCGGGAAGCCGGTATTTCTGTCCCGTGGCGGGCGGAAGCCCCTCGTCTGTCGCCTTGTAGGTGCCAAGCACGGTGAATTCCGCCGCCGCGCGCGCACCATCCCCGTTCACCATGACGGCGATATCGACG
>JAATFR010000432.1 GCA_015655095.1 Hyphomicrobiales bacterium
CCCCGCCTCGATGCGTTCGGCACTGCGCCCGCCTGGGAAATGAAGCCGCTCGCCGACCAGCACCTTTTTTGCCGGGCGCAGGAAAGCCCGCCAGAGGTCCAACCCCTCGCGCTTGTGCAGCATCACCTCGATGCGCGCCTCGGCCTCGCCCCGCCTGCGCAGGCCGTGAAGCCGGGCGGGGATAACTTTCGTGTCGTTGAAAACCAGCACATCGCCCGGGCGTAGATAATCCGGCAGATCGCTCACCCTGCGATCCGTCAAAAGCCCCTCATCGGGGCCCACCACAAGCAGTTGCGCCGCATCCCGCGGGCTGGCGGGACGCAGCGCAATCAACTCGTCAGGCAGGTCGAAATCAAACTCGTCGACGCGCATGTCTTGTTCGTTCAAACCCTGACCGTTCAGGCCGCTGCATCGGCGGCAACGCGCAGCTTCACGATCTTGTCGGGGTTCTGCACAGGCTCGCCGCGCTTGATCTTGTCGACGAACTCCATGCCGGATATCACCTTGCCCCAGACCGTATACTGATTGTCGAGGAAACGGGCGTCGCCAAAGCAGATAAAGAACTGGCTGTCGGCGCTGTTGGGGTTCTGGGCGCGGGCCATTGAGCAGGTGCCGCGCACATGGGGCTCACGCGAGAATTCAGCCGCGAGATGTTTGCCCGAGCCGCCCGTGCCGGTGCCCGTCGGATCGCCGCCCTGGGCCATGAAGCCTTCGATCACGCGATGGAAAACGATGCCATCGTAGAAGCCCTCGCGCTCCAGCTCCTTGATCCGCGCCACATGGTTGGGAGCGAGATCGGGGCGCAGTTCGATGACCACTTCACCATGGGTCAGGTCCATGATCAGCGTGTTTTCCGGGTCTTTGATATCAGCCATAATGTCTCTCATTTCTGTTTTCTGGCAGTATTCCGAACGTTATTTTTTTGCCTTGTCGGCATCGGCGGCAACCTTCATGCGGACGATCTTGTCGGGGTTTGCGGGCGGCTCGCCGGGCGCGATCTGATCGACATATTCCATGCCGGAGATAACCTGGCCGAACACTGTGTAATTTCCGTTCAGGAACGATGAATCTTTAAAACAGATGAAGAACTGGCTGTTGCCGCTGTTCGGGCTCGCGGCGCGGGCGAGGCCAAGCGTGCCGCGCTCGAAAGGCACGGAGCTGAACTCGGCCGGCAGATCGGCATAATCCGAGCCGCCCATGCCGGTGCCCGTCGGATCGCCGGTCTGGGCCATGAAATCGGGGATCACACGATGGAAAATGATCCCGTTATAGAAGCCTTCCCGCGTCAGTTTCTTGATGCGGCCCACCGTCTGCGGCGCCACATCCGGCAGCAGCTTGATGATGACGCGATGCCCGTCCTTCAGATCGAGGTAGATCGTATTTTCCGGATCAGTGATCTTCACCGCGCCGGGCGCCGGGTCTGCCGCAAGAGCGGCAGGCACAGCCGCAAAGAGCAGCAAAGCCGACAGGGCGGCCATCAGTAAATTCCGCATGTTTTCTCCCTTGAACTCCCGCAGCCCGCTTTGGGCAAATGCATATTGGAAACAGGCCCAGATTCTTATCTGGCCTTGTTTTCCGCCACACGCGCCGTGATTTTTGCCGCGACCGCCTTTGGCACGAACGGCCCGATGTCACCGCCCATGCCCGCGATCTGGCGCACGAGCGTGGAGGAGACGAACTGCGTTTCCGGCGAGGCGGCCAGAAAGACCGTTTCAATCTCAGGGTTCATCACCCGGTTCATGCCGACCATCTGCGCTTCATATTCATAATCGACCGAGCCGCGCAAGCCCCGGATGATCACCGAAGCACCGAGCCTGGCCGCAACCTGCACCAGCAGGCCCTCGAAACTCTCCACGCTCACCTTGCCGCCTGTGGCGCTGGTGATGGCGGCCGCTTCCGCTTCAATCAGCGCCTTTCGCTCCTCGAAGGAAAGCATCGGCGCCTTGCTGGCATTGATGCCGATGCCGACAATCAGATGATCAACCAGCCGCAGGGAGCGGCGGATGACGTCGATATGCCCGTTGGTGATGGGATCGAAAGTACCTGGATAAAGACCGACGCGCGCCATTATGCCTCGCCTCCACCGCCGCTATCCTCACCCTCGTCCCCGGTCTCGTCCTCGTCACCGACCTCATCGATATGTTCGACAGAGACGACATGCTCGTCCTCGGCGGTGCGGAACACGATCACACCCTGCGTGGCGCGGCCCTTGATGCCGATGCCCTCGACCGGGCAGCGGATCAGCTGTCCACCATCGGTAACCAGCATGATCTGGTCCTCCGCCTCGACGGGGAAGGACGCCACAAGCTTGCCGACCTTTTCCGACATGCCCATGGCGATGATGCCTTTGCCGCCACGGCCCGAGACGCGATATTCATAAAAGGAGGTGCGCTTGCCAAAGCCGTTCTCGCTCAGTGTCAGCACGAACTGCTCGCTGGCGCTCAGCTCGACATAACGCTCGGAGGTCAATGCGAATTCATCGCCCTCGTCCGGGCTCTCCTCTACATCATCCGCGATCACATCCTCGGCCTCATCGGCCTCACCTGTTTCAGCGCGGCGAATGGCGCTGGCGCGTTTCAGATAAGCACGCGCCTCGGGGCTTGCGACCTCGACATGGCGAAGCATGGTCATGGAAATGACCTCATCGCCCTCATCCAGCCGGATGCCGCGCACGCTAGTCGAGGTGCGGCCCGAGAAGACGCGCACATCG
>JAATFR010000352.1 GCA_015655095.1 Hyphomicrobiales bacterium
GAGGAGATCCGCCATCTGCTGGTGACGGGCGAGCCGGGAAGGTGGACGCCCGTGACCGAGATGCTCCTTCATTTTGCCGCCCGGGCGGATCATCTTGCCCGCGTTATTCGTCCGGCGCTGGCGCGTGGCGACTGGGTTCTGTGTGACCGGTTTGCTGACTCGACCACGGCTTATCAGGGCTACGGGCAGGGCGTCGGACTTTCCGACATTGGCTGGCTTACGCGATTCGTTGTGGGCGAGGATGGGCCTGATCTGACCTTCATACTGGATGTGCCCGTGGAAATGGGTCTCAACCGCGCCGCTGCCCGCGCCGGCGATGAAAACCGATATGAACGCATGGATAAGGCCTTCCATGAGCGCTTGCGCGCGGCTTTTCAGGATATAGCCCGCCAGAACCCGTCACGATGCCGGATCGTGGATGCAACCCTGCCGCCTGATCAGACTGAAATGACTATTTGGGATGCAATAAAGACACAGCTGTTGCCCTGGGGCCATAAATCTGCGCCGCGGATATGACATCTAAGTTTTTGTCCTGCCAAGCTTTTTTGACGTTTTAGTTGTTTTTTGTTTGACCCTGACTTTGCCGCGCCCTTAAAGTTTATGTGTCGGAAAAATTGTGCTTGGGGGACGGCTGCGTGAAAATGAGGCAAACGGGTGCGGGACGCCGGCTCTGGCGTTTTGCAGCGATGACTTCAGTTATGGCCATCACTCTCCTGGGCGCCGGTTGGGCTACGCAGGTATGTGCCAGCAACACGACAGTTCCCCTTATCCGTCCTTCTTTCGGCAGCTTTGGCCTTTCAAAGCCTGAGGCAGACCTTCGCGATCTGGATGCCCCTGCAGTTATGACCTCCAGCGATCTTGGGGGCGCGCGCAAGGTTGTGCTTACCCTCAAGAAAGGCGACACGCTTAATTCCGCTTTGACCGCGGCAGGCGTTTCCCCTGCCGCGCAGACAGCCGCCATCGCGGCACTGGGCGACCTTTATGATCCGATGCAGGTTTCCACGGGAGACGAACTCGATCTTTCCACGCGCCCGAGCCTGCGCAATCCCGGTGTCAGCCATCTGATGGCGATGACCCTTCGCTCCCGGAATCAGCCTGACCTGACCCTTGTCACAGGCCCTGACGGGGCGCTGCGGGCGGCGGTGCCGGACCAGGCATGGTCTGTCGATGTTGTCTCCCGCACAGGCAGCATCAGCGGGGACGTGCTGAAGGATCTGGCGTCGGCGCAGGTGCCGGCCAATGTCGCCCACGAGGTGCAGACAGCCTTCGAATATGACCCCGCCATTCCTTCGAAGCCGAAAAAGGGCTCCAGATTCACGGTTGTCTATGAGACCTCCGTGGTGGCAGGCGGCGGCCCCCGCGAGCTGAGGCAGACCGAACGCCTGCGTTACGCCTCGCTGATCGTGCGCGGACGCGAGCATCGTGTCTATCGTTATGAGACCAATGCCGGAGCCGTGGCATTCGTCAATCCGCAGGGCGTGGGTATCATGCCTATCCGGCTTGGGAAGGTCATCGATTCAAAGGAAATGACTTCGGGCTGGGGCTGGCGCATCCACCCGGTGCTCAAGCGCAAGATTTTTCATAAGGGTCTTGATTTCCGCGCGCCGCGAGGTACCCCCGTCTATGCGGCGGAAGATGGCGTGATCAGCCAGATCGGGTGGCGCGGCAATTATGGCCGCCTTGTCACCATTGCCCACTCGGCTGCCGTTTCCACGAATTATGCCCACCTTAATGGCTTTGCGCCGGGACTGCATGATGGCTCCCGCGTGAAAAAGGGGCAGGTGATCGCCTATGTTGGCCGCTCGGGCCTCGCCACCGGCAATCACCTCTATTACGAGGTTGTCGTGAACGGCAAGCAGGTCGATCCAAGCCGCCGCGACCTCGGTGTCAAGATCGATCTTGCCGGGTCCTCCCTCAACCGTTTCCAGACCTATGTCGCTACACTCAGCGGCCCGGCCACCGAGCAATAATACGCCTGATCAATGCGTTGCTTGGTTCTGTTCCGCGCGCCGTGCTAACAACGGGGTATGAGCGAATTTCCTGAAAGCGACCGGCTTGGCGACTTCCCGCATCCGCGGGAGGCGAGCTCTCTGATCGGTCAGGAAGAAGCGGAGCGGGCTCTCTTTGAGTCCTTCATGTCGCGCCGCCTGCACCATGCCTGGCTGCTGACCGGGGCGCAGGGCATTGGCAAGGCGACGCTGGCCTA
>JAATFR010000364.1 GCA_015655095.1 Hyphomicrobiales bacterium
GATGATTCTCGATTGTAGCGATGTTCCCGTCAGCAGCAGCCCGGCCAGCAGACCTCCCGCCAGTCCGACAATAAGGAGAAGCAAGGGCCAGGGAACGGATTGCCCGTAAAGGCGGCGGATGCCGCCCCAGGTCATGTACAGCGACAGAAAATAAAAACCGTTGCCGACGATAATCCAGATATTCGCATTGAGATATTGGCGCGAGCCAATCAGGAACAGTCCGACAGAGCCCGACAGGATGGAGGCGGCGATGAGCCTGACCCCCGGCATATCCCGGGTCACCTGCGACATGCCATAGCAGATAATGCCCAGCGAAAGCTGGAAACATACCAGCGTGGCCAGAATGGAAGAGCTGCCGATCGAAATCATATCGTTATCGTATCCTGCCCCCATTTATGCTTTCTTCAGGCAAATATGCCATGCCCAAACGGGCGATCAAGTGAAACGGATATCTTGGGGCCGCCCAAAAGGTGAGCAATGCAGGCAAATATTATGAGTTATTTTTTAAATCGAATCCTTTATCTACATATTGCTGCCTAAACTGGAGTCTTTGATGCGCATTTTAATGCTGTTTTTGATATCTTTTTTGACATCAGCATTATTGTCTGTATTCCCCGCCGCTGCCTCGGCCACTTGCGCCGACGCCGCCAGTGCCCGTTCCGCCCTTGAGCGGATTGAAATGGTTATGGCAACCGGGCGGTATATTTCATACCAGCCAACCTCCTTGCAGATCATTAACGGGCAGCCTACCCAGGCGAATGAAAAGAGCATCGAGGCGGATCTCAAGGTTCTGCGTCCCCGGTTTGACGGCATCATCACCTATGGGGCGCTCAACGGTGCGGAAAAGATTCCTGATGTCGCCGCGAAACTGGGCTATCGCTCGGTGTTCATGGGAATCTGGGATGTCACGAATGCGCAGGAACGCGAAAATGTGATCGAGGCGGCAAAACGCCAGCCGCAGATTGTCAATGGCGTGTCCATGGGCAATGAGGTCGTGTTCGGCAAAAGGGCCTCCTACAAGGATATTGCGGATGCCATGGCCTCTTTCCGTGTGGCGGCGCCTGGCATCGCCATCTCGACAACGGAACCCTTTCATATGTTCCTGCAACCGGGCGCCGATCCGCTGTTCCCGCAGATGGATTTTCTGCTGGCGAACGTCCATCCGGTTTTCGAGTCCTGGTTTCGGACCGCGCCGGACGCCAATGCGGCTGAATTCGTCACCAATGTCGTCGACAAGCTGGCGGGCATTTATTGTGGTCCGGTGCTGGTGAAGGAAACGGGCGTGCCGACGGCGCCGGCCGGCGAAGGCTATGTGCCACTGCGCCAGGCGAGCTTCTATGTCGCGCTGGCCCAGCGCTTCAAGCCGGAACGGATGCGCGCCTTCGCCTATTTCTCCGCGTTCGACGCGCCGTGGAGGGCGGATGATTCCGGCCCGGTGCCGGGCTATCATCCCGAGGAGGCCCATTGGGGCCTCTATGATGCGGAGCGCTGGCCCAAGCTGGTTGTGAGCAAGATCCCCCTGTTGCCGGAAGAGCCCGGAAAGTAAGTAGGCCCCCTCAGCTTGATGCCTGATTTTCCATGGGCGCAGGCCGTGCGGCGAGCTGGAAGGCGGGACGAGCCCTCAACCTGTCATAATAAGCGACGGCATGGGGCCAGCGGTCGAGCGCAATGAACCCCTGACCCAGATGAATGCTGTAGCCGACATTGGTGTCGACGGCGGAAAAGCCAGTTTCGAGCAAATAATCCTGGCCGGTCACCGCCAGATGCTGGTCCACGACCTCGATGGCCTTGGCGAGGCGGCGCGACTCGAAGTTCTGAACCGCGGGAGAACGTTCCTCCCGGGCGATGAAGACTTTCTGCTGGACGAGGCTCGCCCCGTGGACGGCCATGGTCTCGGCATAGTGCAGCCATTTGAGCCAGTCGACGCGCTCGGGATCGCCGGGGCCGCGCCCCAGTCCTGATGCCGGGTAGGTTTCACATAGATATTGGGTGATCGCGCCTGACTCGAACACCTTCACCTCTCCGTCAACGAGGCAGGGCACCCGGCCGAGCGGCGAGATCGACAGATATTCCGGCGTTCTGAGTCCGGCCATGCTGAACGGCAGCTCCTTCAGCTCGAAAGACAAGCCCATTTCATGGAGGAGCCAGAGCGAGCGCATGGAACGCGCGCCAGCGCAGTGATAGAGGGTGAGCATCATTGACCCTTTTCTTGTTTTTGTAGCCTATTTGTATCAATCCGCCCTCGCCCGGCAAGGGCAGGCTGCCAACAGGATGGACTGGCCTTACTGGCAGACGTCCACCCATTCTGCGCCTGTGACCTCGGCCATGCGCAGCGGGCTGATCCTGAGAGCGGCGTTGGTGGCCCCGGCCGCCGGTATGACCTCGGCAAAACCCTTGAGGCTTTCGTCGCAGTAAACGGGCAGGGGGGTGAGGAGGCCGAACGGACAGACGCCGCCGACCGGATGTCCGGTCACGGCCAGCACGTCCTCGACGGGAAGCATTTTCACCTTGCCGCCGAACACGGCTCGGGCCTTGCGATTGTCGAGCCGGGCGGTCCCTGCCGTCACGAGCAGAGCGACACGATCGCCAATACGTATCGACAGGGTCTTGGCGATCTGGCCGGGCTCGACGCCATGAGCCGCCGCAGCCTCGGCCACCGTGGCCGTGCTTTCCGGCGTCACGATGATCGCAATGTCGGGCGTCTTTTCATCCAGGAAAGCCTGCACCGATTCAAGACTCATCATTCCATCTCCACGCTCTTCTAACTAACTGGAAGAAAAGGTAAAGTAAGATCAAGCCAAAATCAGGTTAATGGTGACCAAGCTTAGCCAGCGCTGCTTCTACCATCCTTGGTGTCGCTGGAAAGGTTATCCTGATCCCCTTTCGGACAGAGAGCTTTAATAAGCTAGCTCACTGAAAGAGAGGGGAAATAGCATCACCTCAACTTTGAGGTGATATTTGTTTATGTCTGCCCTTGAGTTGGAGGCTGGAGCTTTCTCCAGTTTCTGTAACGGAAACGATGCAGAGGATTCAATGTCTGTCACTGAAAGAGTTTATGTTTGCGCAATCGCTTGTAGCTGTTCAACGGGGGCGCCGTCTAATTCCAGTAGCCGAGCTTCAATTTTTGAGCTGAGTTGAAAAATATCTGTCATTTCAGTAATAGCGTTCTTCTCTTCATCCTTGCCGACGAAAGTTCCAATGTACTTTGTCGTAAGGCCATTAAAGTGAAGGCGGACGACGCTTTTGCGGTTGTTGTCGTCCAATAGGATGGCACAATAAGACTTGGAATCCCTCATCATAATCCGTTTCGGATTAACAAGCTTGGATGCAATTGCTTGCACAATAAGGAAGCCAGCAGTTTCTTCTTGTGTAGTTAAAATTCCAGACTCATCTTCAGCCGTTTCTTCTTTCGTCAGCTCAGGAGTAGCGGGATTTGCCGCATTCAGGGCTGTAGAAAGACGATCATTAACCAGATCTCGGATAAGGGATGAGATTGTCGTGACAAGGAGCTTACTTAAATCGTCCTTTATGGCACTTGTAATGCGACCCTGATGAACTCGGCCTGCGAATAGTTTCACAAACTCCTCTGAGGGGTCAGTGAACTCTTTCTCGATCTCCTTTCTCAAAAGAGATTGAATCTTAAGATTGCCGGCTTCTTGGATAATATGTTCAATACTGAATGACGATTTTGAAAACTTCTCCAGTGTACGGAGGTCAGTTGGCTTGATGGCATCCATGGAAAAAGAAAAAAATGGACGATCATCCATCTTATTAGGCCGCTCAATGTCGGAGTAGAATTGATATACAAGACCGTTGGTAAGAATGCCAAGCCGAGCATCTGTAACGCTGAAATACCGGAACAATTGGCTGGCATGATTTATGTTAAGAGCAGCCGAAGCAGGCTTGCATTCTATAAGGATTGAAATCTTTCCTTCATTCAGAATTGCGTAGTCGACTTTTTCCCCCTTTTTTGTTCCGACATCGGCTGTAAATTCCGGAATAACCTCTCCTGGATTGAAGACGTCATATCCAAGAGCTTATAGAAAGGGCATCACAAGGGCGGTTTTGGCCGCCTGTTCAGTCAGAAGTGCGTCTTTATGCTGTTCCGAACGCTTCTGCAATTCGGCTAATTTTACTGCCAAGTCCATAAATTATCCCCCGCCAATTGACGTCTAATCACAGGGTATAATGTTTAGGTCAGTCAACTTACATTAAGTGGCGATGTCTTCGGAGAGATGGCTGCCCCACCTCACCCCAAACAGTATCGGGGGGCAGTAATATGCTGTTGGCTATCCGACCGCCTCATATCCTTCGGGAGTGGGGCGGCTCTTTTGTTGTTTTAGGGGGAAAAATCTGGATTATCATGAGCAAAATGCGAACATCTTCCCCCAGTCCTCCCCCA
>JAATFR010000417.1 GCA_015655095.1 Hyphomicrobiales bacterium
CGCAATGACCGGGCGGGTGCCGGGCTGAACAGCATAGCGCGCGGCATAGATGCGCGCGGCGTCCGCCAGCATCACGCCGGGCCGGTCGTTCTCCGGGAACACCAGAGGACGCTCCAGCGCGCCGGTGGCCAGCACCACCTCTTTGGCGCGGACCTGCCACAGCCGTTCGCGCGGCAGAAACGGGTCCGGCTGCGCCAGATGGTCCGTCACCCGCTCGATCAGGCCGAGGAAATTATGCGGGTAATAGCCGAACGCCGTGGTGCGGGTAAGCAGCGTGACATTCTCATGCCGGGCCAGCGTCCCGACGGTCTTTGCAACCCATTCGATGGCGCTCAGGCCGTCAATGGCCGTGTCCTCGTCCGACGCCAGAAGCGAGCCGCCGAACTCGCGCTGCTCATCGCACAGGATGACCCGCGCGCCGGTTTCGGCAGCCGCCAGCGCGGCGGCAAGCCCCGCAGGTCCGGCTCCGACCACCAGCACGTCGCAATGGGCATAACACTGCATGTAGCGATCAGCGTCAGAAGCGGTCGGCGCCTTGCCGAGGCCCGCGGCGGCGCGGATCACCGGCTCGTAAAGCTGCTTCCATGCGGGCTTGGGCCACATGAAGGTCTTGTAGTAGAAGCCCGCCGGAAAGAATGGCGACAGGAAGTCGTTGACCGCTCCCACATCGAAGCCGAGCGAGGGCCAGCGGTTCTGACTTTCAGCAACCAGGCCATGATAAAGTTCGACCAGCGTGGCGCGCATGTTGGGCGTATAGCGGGTCTGGTCGGCACCGACGCCGACAAGCGCGTTCATCTCGTCCGCGCCCGCCGTCATGATGCCGCGCGGGCGGTGATATTTGAACGAACGGCCGACCAGATGGACGCCATTGGCGATCAGGGCCGAGGCGAGCGTATCGCCCTCGAAGCCGCCATAGGACTTGCCGTCGAAGCTGAAGCTGATCGGACGGGCGCGGTCGATGCGGCCCCCTTTGGACAGGCGAAAGCGGCTCATCGCTCGCTCTCCTTTGCAAGGATATCCGCCACGACGGCGTTGACGTCAGGACGGGGCTCACCCGCCTCATAGGTTTTGAAGATACGGTCGCTCACCGTGTCGCGCACCGCATTGAAGAAGCGGGCACAGCCATGGATATGCCGCCAGCGCTCGACATGGAGCCCCTTGGGGTTTGCGCGCTGATAAAGAAAATCGACCCACTCGTCATCGTTGAGGGCGGATGGATCAGAGGGACGGGCTATATGGGCCTCGCCCGCATAGCGGAACTCGGTTTCGGGCCGTTCGCCGCAATAGGGACATGCGATCAGAAGCATCTGTTTCTCTCCCCGCCGTTCAGTGCGCGACAGCGGCATCCGCCGCCTCGTCGATCATCAGCCCGTCGCGGAAACGCTCGAGCGTGAAGGGCGCGTTGATCTTGTGCGGTTCGCCGGTGGCGATGGTGTGGGCGAAGACATGGGCCGAACCCGGCGTCGCCTTGAAGCCGCCCGTGCCCCAGCCGCAATTGACGAACAGTCCTGGCACCGGGGTCTTGCCGATGATCGGCGAGCGGTCCGGGGTCACATCGACGATGCCGCCCCAGTTCCGCAGCATCCGCATCCGCCGGAACATGGGGAAAAGCTCACAGATGGCGTCCAGCGTATGGGTCGCGATATGGAGCGCGCCGCGCTGACTGTAGGAGGTATAGGCGTCCGTGCCCGCGCCGATCACCAGTTCGCCCTTGTCGGACTGGCTGATATAGGCGTGGATGGTGTTGGACATGACCACGCAGGGGAAGACAGGCTTGACCGGCTCGGAGACCAGCGCCTGAAGCGGATAGCTCTCAAGCGGCATCCGCACGCCCGCCATCGCCATCAGCACGCTGGTATGACCTGCCGCCGAGACTCCGATCCGCTTGCTGCCGATAAAGCCCTTGGTCGTCTCGACCCCCTCGACCGCGCCGTTCACGCCGCGACGGATGCCGGTGACCTCGCAGTTCTGGATGATGTCGACACCAAGCGCATCGGCCGCGCGTGCATAGCCCCAGGCGACGGCATCATGGCGGGCCACGCCACCCCGGCGCTGGAGAGCCGCGCCGACGACCGGATAGCGCATGCCGGGCGAAATATTGAGCGGCGGGCAGAATTCCTTCGCCTCCTCCGCGCTCAGCCACTCATTGTCGACGCCGTTCAGACGGTTGGCATGGATATGGCGCTTGAACGATTGCACGTCGTGCACCGTATGGGCCAGCATCAGCACGCCGCGCTGGGAGAACATGACATTGTAGTTGAGATCCTGCGAGAGCCCTTCCCAGAGCTTGACCGCATGGTCGAACAGGGCCGCGCTCTCATCGAACAGGTAGTTGGAGCGGATGATGGTGGTGTTGCGGCCGGTATTGCCGCCGCCAATCCAGCCGCGCTCCAGCACCGCGATATTTTTCAGGCCATGTTCCCTGGCCATGTAATAGGCGGCACCGAGCCCGTGGCCGCCTCCGCCGACGATGATTGCATCATAGCTCGCCTTGGGTTCGGGCGTGCGCCATTGCGCCTGCCAGCCCTGGTGCCCGGAGAGCGCCTGCCTGATGAGGGAAAAGCCGGAAAATTTCTGCATATCGCACGGTCCCGTTGCAGCCATGAAGCGGCGGCACTGTTATCCGCGATCATTGCGCCGAACCCTGCCAATAGCGAGAACGCGTTCGGCGGTAGACTTGTATGAAAGCGACATCAGATGGTGGGGGAGCGACGCCGGGCCAGACCTGCCCGGATCAGGGCAGCACCAATCAGGACAGGCAAATACGCCAAAACACGAAAAGGGGGCCAGAGGCCCCCTTTCCAGCCAGCACCTCGGCCGCGTCAGAATTTATAGCCGATACCCGCACCAACCAGCCAGGGATCTATGTGCGCTTTCGCCGTTACGGCCCCGCCGTTCACAGACACGTCCGTGCGCAGGAAGATCTTCTTCACGTCGAAGTTGAAATAGACATTGGGTGTGATCGCGTAATCGACACCAGCCTGCAGCGCATAGCCGATGTGGTTGTCATAATGGACGCTGTCGATGCCATTGCCGGGCGTGCTGACGTCATAGAAGAAGGTGTAGTTGAGGCCCGCGCCCAGATAGGGGCTCAGACGCTCCTTGGGCATGAAATGATACTGCGCCGTCAGCGTCGGCGGCAGCAGCCTGACGCTGCCAATGCCTATGTCGCCGCCTGAGGTGTGGACAGCCTTCATATTGTGTTTCGAGGTGCCCGCGATCAATTCGAGCGCGATATTGTCCGTGATGAAATAGCTGACATCCAGCTCCGGGATAAGATCCTTGGTGCCGGTTGGATGTCCGCCCAGGCTGGTTGAGCCATTGTTCTGGGGAATCACCCCAAGCAGCCTCGCGCGCACCATCACGTCGCCCGCAGACTTGCCGGTGAACGGGGCTTCAGCCACCGCACCCTGCTGGGGAAGGGTAGATACCTCCCCCGCCTTCGCCTGCATGGCACTCGCCATCACCAGCACCGTACCGAGTACCAGCCCGGCCATCTCCTTACCCGCCAATCGGGTGACCTTCGCCTGCATTGTTGCCTCCAGTCGTGGGCAATTTCATACCCACATAAAAACTGTGGTCATAATACCCGTAAACCGTAACTTTTTTATGGGTATGTGATGCGGGCTGTTGTCGCAGGGCGCGGTCTCTAGGAAGAACTGACCTCCACCCGGTTCCGGCCTCCGATCTTGGCGGCATAAAGGTTGGCATCCGCCCGGTTGATGATGTCCTGCAGATCGGCTCCGCCAGCCATCGTGAAGTGAACCCCGGCGCTGACGGTGAATTTCACGATTCCATCCCCATGCCTCACACCATCCTTCTCGACGGCGCCTCTTACGCGCTCGACGATCTGATGCGCCTCCTCCAGATAGGTTCCAGGCAGAAACGCAATGAACTCTTCCCCCCCAATGCGTGACACAAAGTCTGTCTGGCGAAGCGAACTCAAAAGAATCAGGCCGAATTTCTGGAGCGCCAAATCACCAAAAACATGACCGAACCGGTCGTTGATCTGTTTGAAGTGATCAATGTCGAAAATAGCCACGGCAAACCGGCCGCCAAAATAAGGCGGCCTGGCTTTTGCCAGAAATTCCTCAAACGCGCGACGGTTGTGAAGACCAGTCAAAGGATCACGCAGCGCCAGTTGCCGCAGGTTGGAAGCTCCACGCTCATAGGCCATGGAAAGCGCAAACGCACCGCTCGCAATGATATAAATCGTCGCCAGCAAGAGGTGTATCTCAAGCAGCAAATCTTCGGGCAAAAGGGTCCGTAAATTATCACCCGGCCACCATCCCTGAATTATGCGCGCGACCGTCGAACCCAGAATCAGGCCATGAGCCACCACCAGCCCCCAGCGGGATGGCAGATCCTCGTGCTTTTCTCTCAACAAAATACGGATGATAAGCATCAACTGGATGGCAACCACGACATTAACCCCGCCATAAACGGTGCTTATTCCGGCTCTTTCTATGAAAAGAAACATCCCGGCGACGAGAACGACGGGAAGGCAGAATTCAATATATGACGTATTCCGCCCATAGAAGACCCGCACAGCCTGCCAGCGAAAACCAAGGCCCATGACAAGCAGACAATTAGGTGTAAGGAATTCTATGTTTTTATTTATGTCGGCTATGGAAAACAGGACAAATGACAAGCTCAAGGCTATGTCCGCAGCTATCCAGTAGAGCCAATACGTATTTCTCCTGTCCTGTATCCACGCCGAGAAAAATGCGATGGAAAAGACAACGAGAGCGATGGCGTTGACAAGAAACAACGCTCGTAGATCAAGTCCAAAAGTAAAGCCGGAATTCATCGTCCGCGCCCTGTTACCGGCTCAGGCAGGAATGCTAGAGTCATTTATTCATAAATCACTTATATGTAAAATTTTACTCAAGTCTCTCTTCCTTCCCTGCTTCAAAACAATTTACCCAATCGCATTATTCTCGATTTCCTGACAGGCTGCCGGGGCATTTTTACCCGTTCCAGTTTTCCGGCTTTTCAATTTTCCCTCCGGACGGGTGACAACCGGCATCCCATTCCTGCGATCTTGCGTTATCGTCACATGGGAAAGCATCAATCAAGTGGAGTCGTTATGAGCGAACCGGACAGCATTTTCATCGGTGGCGGGGATAAGCCTTGCGCGTTGCTGCTCAAGCTCGCCAATCGCCATGGCCTGATCGCGGGCGCGACCGGCACCGGCAAGACGGTCACCCTCCAGATCCTTGCGGAGGGCTTTTCGCGCCTCGGCGTGCCAGTGTTCCTCGCCGATGTGAAAGGCGATCTGGGCGGGCTCTCCCAGCCCGGCTTGGCCAATCCCAAATTCGAGGAGCGGGCCAAAAGCCTGGGCCTCACCGACTACAGGCTGGAAGCTTCACCTGTGATGCTCTGGGACGTTCTGGGCGAACAGGGGCATCCGGTCCGCACGACCGTATCCGAAATGGGGCCGCTGCTGCTGTCACGCCTGCTGGACCTGACTGACGCTCAGGAAGGCGTGCTCTCCATCGTCTTCCAGATCGCCGACGATGAAAAACTGCTGCTGCTGGACCTGAAGGATTTGCAGGCGCTGCTTGCTTATGTAGCCGACAACGCCAAGACCATCGGAGGCACCTATGGCAATGTCAGCGCCGCGTCGGTGGGCACGATCCAGCGCAAGCTGCTCACGCTGAAACAGCAGGGTGGCGAGAATTTCTTTGGCGAACCCGCGCTCGACCTGACCGATTTCATGAAGACGGCGCCCGACGGCCGGGGCTTTATCAACATTCTGGCCGCAGACAAGCTGATGCAGACGCCGATGCTTTACGCCACCTTCCTGCTGTGGATGCTGTCCGAGCTGTTCGAGACGCTCCCCGAGGTCGGTGATCTCGACAAGCCGAAGCTCGTGTTCTTTTTCGACGAGGCGCATCTTCTGTTCGATGACGCCCCCAAACCCCTGCTCGACCGGATCGAAAGCGTGGTCCGGCTGATCCGCTCCAAGGGCGTTGGCATCTATTTTGCGACCCAGAACCCTCTCGATGTGCCAGACAGCGTGCTCGGCCAGCTTGGCAACCGGGTCCAGCACGCGCTGCGCGCCTTCACGCCCCGCGACCAGAAGGCTGTGCGGGCGGCGGCTGAAACGTTCCGGGCGAACCCCTCTTTCGAGATTGCGAGCGTGATCACTGAACTGGGTGTGGGCGAGGCGTTGGTTTCCTGCCTTGAAGGCAAAGGCACCCCCGCTGTCGTCGAGCGTGCTTTCGTTCGTCCTCCCTCCGCCCGGCTTGGTCCGATCAGCCCCGACGAACGCCGGAAAGTGATCGCCGCAAGCCCGGTGGCCGGCAAATATGACAGAGAGGTGGACCGGGAATCCGCCTATGAAACCCTGAACGCCCGGACGCAGGTACCAACCGCTACCGAAACGCGTGAACAGGAGGACGCCGCCCCGGAGAAAGCGGCAAAAAACGCCGACCGGGAAACGGCCCGCCCAGCCCCGCGCGGACGTGAGACCGCGACCGAAGCCTTTGCCAAAAGCATGATGCGCAGCGTCGGCTCTCAAGTCGGACGTCAACTCACCCGGGCTCTGGTGCGCGGCATTCTGGGCTCGCTCACCAAATAGGCGCGGCCTGTCATATTTCCAGATAGCGGCACATCGCCTGGATCAGTTCTTCCTCAAGCCGCGGATCGGCAATCTGAATGGGGCCGGGCCGGTTGAGCAGGGCATTGATGAGTGTGCCGTAAACCATCTGCATGGCGAACAGCACGCGCAGTTCAAC
>JAATFR010000257.1 GCA_015655095.1 Hyphomicrobiales bacterium
AAGGCTCACCCGCATCGAACAGTTCTTGCGCCTTTTCAACGATGGCCGCCGCTGCCGCTACCTGCACATAGGCACGCGCGATGGGGAACTGGATCGCCTGGTTCTCGCCAATCGGGCGGCCGAACACAGAGCGCTCCTTCGCATAGGCGCTGGCCCGGTCGATGAAGAAGCGGCCATCGCCGATGCACTCGCTGGCAATCAGGATGCGTTCGGCATTCATGCCGTCGATGATATATTTGAAACCCTTGTTTTCCTCACCAATCAGATTTTCAGCAGGCACTTCGAGATTATCGAAGAAAAGCTCCGTTGTCGCATGATTGAGCATGGTTCGGATCGGGCGGATGGTGAGCCCCTTTCCTACAGCCGCCTTCATGTCGACCAGCAGCACACTCATGCCATCCGTGGTTTTTTTTGCTTCCTCGCGCGGGGTCGTGCGCACGAGTAGCACCATCAGGTCTGAGTGTTCCGCGCGCGAGATCCAGACCTTCTGGCCGTTGACGACATATTTGTCGCCCTCGCGTTTCGCGAACGTGCGGATGCGGGTCGTATCGGTGCCGCTGGTGGGTTCGGTCACGCCGAAGGCCTGAAGGCGCAATTCACCGCTCGCGATCTTCGGCAGATACCTCTCCTTCTGCGCGGCGCTGCCATGACGCAGGAGCGTGCCCATGGTGTACATCTGGGCATGGCACGCGCCGCCATTACAGCCGGAACGGTGGATTTCCTCCAGAATCGCGGTTGCCGCGCTCAACCCCAGCCCGGAGCCGCCATATTCCTCAGGGATCAGGACCGAAAGAAAGCCTTCCTTCGTCAGGGTTTGCACAAATTCCGTAGGGTAAGCGCGCTCCCTGTCCAGCGCCTGCCAGTAGGTTCCGGGAAATTGAGCGCAGAGACGCCGCACGGAATCACGGATTTCAGGATGGCTTTGGGTCACGGAACACCTCGCAGGTTGGCAGGCTTGCCCCACCTATAAACATGCGCGGGTCCGCTGTTCAAGTATTTCCACCAAGCCGCTGCGCTTGCCGCAACGTTCTGCGTTCGCGCCACCGGCGCGCCTTGCGGTCGAGATAAAGATAGATGGCGGGAGTCGTGTAGAGCGTGAGCAATTGTGAAACCAGAAGCCCGCCGACAATGGTGATGCCGAGTGGCTGGCGCAGCTCAGAGCCGATGCCCGACACCAGCGCCAGCGGCAAGGCGCCAAAAAGCGCCGCGCAGCTCGTCATCAGGATCGGGCGGAAACGTGTGAGGCAGGCCTCATAGATTGCTTCCCGGGGCTCCAGATTGCGCTCCCGTTCAGCCTCGATGGCGAAATCAACCAGCATGATGCCATTTTTTTTGACCATACCGATCAGAAGGATAATGCCGATCATGCCAATGAGATCGAGCGGCGTGTCCGTGGCGAGCAGGGCCAGCAATGCGCCCAGCCCCGCTGAAGGCAGGGTGGAGAGAATTGTCAGCGGATGGATGAGGCTTTCATAAAGAACACCCAGCACGATATAAATGGCAAGAAGCGCTGTGACGATGAGAATGGGCTGCTGCTTGAGACTGTCCGTGAAGGCCTTGGCCGTGCCTGCGAATTCCGCATGAATACCATCCGGCAGATGCGCCTCGGCGATGGCTGATTTTATCGCGGATTGCGCCTTGTCAAGAGAGACCCCGTCCTCCAGAGAATAGGTCAGCGTGACCGACGGAAACTGCCCCTGATGATTGACTGAGAGCGGCGTAAGCGAGCGCTCAAAATGGGCCAGAGACGACAAGGGCACCTGCCCATCCGTACCAGGTACATAGATGGCCCCGAGTGCACCCGGATCGCGCTGAAATTCGTCGGCGACGGCCAGCACCACCTTGTACTGATTGCGCGCGCCATAGATCGTGGAAATCTGGCTCTGGCCGAACGCTGCGCCCAAAGCCTCATCTATATCCTGGATACTTGCACCAAGGCGTGCAGCCGCTATCCGGTCAATCACGAGATTGGCCTGCAATCCCCCCTGCTCGCGGTCTGTGCCGACATCGACAAGACCCGGCACTTTCTGCAGGGCCAGCACCACTTTGGGCGCCCATTGCGACAGCTCGTCCATATCGGGCGCCCAGAGCGTAAACTGATAGCTTGCCTTGGAAGAGCGCCCGCCAACCCGGATATCCTGCGCAGCCGCCAGGAACACACGGATGCCCTTGAGATTCGTCAGCTTCTTGCGCAACCGGCTCACGACAACATCAGCGCTGACCTTGCGCTCGCTCATATCCTTCAGGCTGATGAACATGTGTCCCTCGTTGAGCGAGGTATTGCTTCCCGTCCCCATGAAGGAGCCCAGATTTTCGACGGCCGGATCCGACAGAATAATCTTCGCGGCCTGCTGCTGAAGCTCCTTCATCGCATCGAATGAGGTCGTGGTGGCGGCCTCAGAAGACGCTATGATCATGCCCGTGTCGTCCTCCGGGATGAACCCTTTGGGAACAGTCCGGAACAGCATCACGGTAGAGATGACCGTGAGTAGCATCACGCAGAGCATCAGCCTTTCATGCCGCAGGGTCCAGTGGAGGCTGCGGGCATATTCATCCACCAGCCATTTAAGGAAATCCTCGATAGCCTGACTGAACCGAGAGGCGGCTGGCGCGGCATGATCCGCCCGCATGAAATGCGCGCAGATCATCGGCGTCACGGTCAGCGACATTATCGCCGAAATAAGAATGGCAAGGGTAATGGTGACAGCAAACTCGGAAAACAGCCGGCCGATAATACCGCCCATGAACAGGATCGGAATGAAGGCCGCGACAAGCGACAGGCTGATGGAAACGACCGTGAAGCCAATCTGTTTTGAGCCTGCAAGAGCCGCCTCAAGCGGCGTCATGCCTTTTTCCAGATTCCGGAAGGCGTTTTCCGTCATCACGATGGCGTCATCGACAACAAAGCCGATGGAGACGATAAGGGCCATCAGCGACAGATTGTCGATGGAAAAGCCCAGCAGATACATGCCGCCCAATGTGCCCGCAAGCGAGAGCGGCACCGTTATGCCCGCAGCCAGCGTCGGCGGCACCCGGCGCAGGAAAAAGAAAACCACCAGCATCACCAGAAAAATGGTGACGAAACTGGTAGCCTCCAGCTCATTGATGCTGGCCTGGATGGTATCTGTCCGGTCAGTCAGGATCGAAATCTTGACTCCGGCTGGCACCCATTCGTGAAGCTGGGGCAGAAGCGCCCGGATGGCGCTCACCGTTTTGATGACGTTTGCCCCGGCCTGCTTGCTGACGATCAGCAGAACTGCGGGTTGCGTGTTGAACCAGCCCGCGGAATATTTATTGATTGTGCCGCTGTAAACATGAGCTATGTCGCTCAGGCGCACGACGGTGCCATCTGTCATGCGTACCACGATGGGCGCGTAATCCTTCGCCTGCGAAAGCTGCCCGTTCGAAGCCAGAATGCTGGATTGCTGCGAACCATCGAG
The DNA here is from genome assembly GCA_015655095.1 of Hyphomicrobiales bacterium. Lineage (GTDB taxonomy): Bacteria > Pseudomonadota > Alphaproteobacteria > Parvibaculales > Parvibaculaceae > JAATFR01. Next base: position 3,441 of record JAATFR010000257.1, read on the forward strand.
TCGGCCCACCGCCGCCATATCGTTTGCGCTTCGGATCGCGGTTGCGACATCGGCAAGCCCAAGTCCCATGGCGGCTAGCCGCGCCGGATTGACCTCAACCCGCACAGCGGGCTGCTGTGCGCCGCTCACCTGTACCTGCGCCACACCGCTGACCTGCGCGATGCGTTGCGCCACCACCGTGTCAGCCGCGTCATAAACCTTGTCCATCGGCAGATGGTCGGAGGTCATCGCAAGAATGATGATCGGTGTAGCCGCTGAATTAAGCTTGCGGAAAGTCGGCCGATTCGGCAGATCGCCGGGGAGATCGGTCATCGCCGCATTGATGGCCGCCTGCACGTCCTGCGCGGCGCTTTCCACATTACGGCTCAGATCGAACTGGATCGAAATGCGCGTGCTCCCAAGAGCGCTCTCAGAGGTCAGTTCTGTGACGCCTGAAATTTCACCCAGCCTGCGCTCCAGTGGCGCGGCGACCGTTGACGCCATGGTTTCCGGGTCGGCGCCTGGCCTGCTCGCCTGCACGCTGATCGTGGGAAAATCAACAGACGGCAGACTTGCAACAGGCAGCAGAATATAGGCCACGATGCCCGCCAGCATCACACCGATCGACAGCAATATGGTGCCGATGGGCCTGTTGATGAAGGGGGCGGAAATATTCATCGCGGCCCCGTTTGCGGCGTCCGTCTGCCCTTACGCGCCTGAAAACGGGCAATCAGGCTTTCCATGCCCAGATAAATGACGGGCGTGGTGTAGAGCGTGAGCGCCTGGCTGACCAGCAGACCACCGACAATGGTGACGCCGAGCGGCATCCGAAGCTCCGCCCCGGTGCCGTGGGCAAATGCGAGAGGCAACGCGCCCAGCAAGGCCGCAAGCGTGGTCATCATGATCGGGCGGAAGCGCAGATGGCAGGCCTTGATGATGGCGTCGCGCGCATCCAGCCCCTCCTCGCGTCGCGCCTCGATGGCGAAGTCGATCATCATGATCGCGTTCTTTTTCACGATGCCCATGAGCAGGATGATGCCGATGAGTGCCACGAGCGACAGATCGAGACCGCAGACGACAAGCGCCAGCAACGCGCCGACACCCGCCGAGGGCAGCGTGGAAAGAATGGTCAGCGGATGAATGGCGCTCTCATAAAGAACGCCAAGCACGATGTAGATGACGATAACCGCCGCCAGTATCAGCAGTGGCTCATGAGAGAGAGACGCGGAAAATTCCGCCGCGTCTCCAGAATAGGCGCCCGCCACGGTCGAAGGTTTGCCCAGATCCTTCTCGATGCGGGCGATCTCCTCGATGGCCTCGCTAAGGGATGCCCTCTTGGCCAGATCGAAGCTGATCGTAACCGCCGGGAACTGCGCCAGATGGGTGATGACGAGCGGCGTCGTGCCCCGTGTGAACGTTGCAATGGCGCCAAGCGGCACCTGATCGCCACTGGATGAGGGCACATGAAGTATGGACAGGGAGTCTATGCCGATCAGATAGCGGGCCTGCGCCTCCAGCACCACCCGATATTGGTTCGCCTGAGTGTAAATGGTGGAAATCTGGCGCTGACCGTATGCGTCATAAAGCGCATCATTCACATCCTGCATGGTCACGCCGAGGCGGCCTGCCTTTTCCCTGTCCACATCGACCATGATCTCCAGACCATTGTCCTGCAGATCGCTGGTGACATGGCGCAGGATCGTCGATTGCTTCAACCCGGCCAGGAGCTTTCTCGTCCACTGGGAAAGATCGGCCGCATCGCTGTCGATCAGGGTATATTGATATTGTGTGCGGCTCACCTGCGTGCTGATCTGAACGTCCTGCACAGGCTGATAATAAGCGGACAGACCGACCACGGCGGCGACCGCAGGCCTCAACCGGTCGATGATATCGCTGGCGGAGGAACTCCGTTCGCTCCGGGGCTTCAGCGTAACGGCAAGATGACCGGAATTCGGCGTCAGATTGGTAGTGCTGACGCCAACCAGCGAAACGACGCCCGCCACATCGGGATCTTTCTGCACAATGGACGCAACCTGCTGCTGCAAGCGACTCATTTCCGAGAATGAAATATCCTGCCCACCCTCGGTGATGATCGTAATGAGGCCCGTATCCTGCTGAGGTAGAAACCCTTTGGGAATCCAGATGTACATGAGGATGGTCAGCACGAGCGTCAGTCCCGCAACCAGCAGTGTCATCCGTTCATGACGCAGCACCCACCCCAGGCTTCGGGCATAGCCGTCCTGCATCCAGGCGAAAAAACGGTCAAACGCCACAATGAGGCGGCCATGTTTTTCCGTCTCTGCCGGTTGCAGAAGACGGGATGCCATCATGGGCGTAAGGGTCAGGGAAACGATGGCCGACGTGACGACGGCAATGGTAAGGGTAAGCGCGAATTCCTGAAACAACCGTCCAACGATGCCGCTCATAAACAGCAGGGGAATGAACACGGCGATCAGCGACATGGTCAGCGATATAACCGTAAAGCCGATTTCCCGCGCGCCCTTGCGCGCCGCATCCAGCGGTTTTTCCCCGTTCTCGATATGCCGGACGATATTCTCGATCATGACGATAGCGTCATCCACGACAAAGCCTGTGCCGACGGTCAGCGCCATCAGCGAGAGATTGTCGAGGCTGAAACTGCCAAGCCACATGATGGCGAAGGTCGCGATCAGCGACAGAGGCAGCGCCACGCCGACAATGAGGGTGGCCCTGAACGTCCGCAGGAACAGGAACACAACCATGACCACGAGAGCGACGCTGAGTACCAGCGTGAACTGGACGTCTTCGACCGAGGCGTTGATGGTAGCGGTGCGATCATTGACGACGACAAGATCAACGCCTTTTGGCAGGGTGCTTTCAAGAGCTGGCAGCGCCTCCCTGATGCCCGCCACCGTCTCCACGATGTTTGCGCCGGGTTGGCGCTGGATGTCGAGCACCACCGCAGGCTTGCCCTGATACCATCCCGCCGTTCTGTTGTTTTCAAGATCATCGACAACGGTCGCTACATCACTCAGATGCACCGGCGCATTGTTGACGTAGGCAATGATGAGATTGCGATAGGCGTTCGCATCCTCAAGCTGGTCGTTTGCGGCAATCGTATAGCTCTGGCTGGTGCCGTTGAGCGTACCTTTCGCGCCAGCCACATTGGCGGCGGCGATCGCGGTGCGGATACTGTCGAGCCCGAGGCCATATCCGGCAAGCCGGGCAATGTCGGCCTGAATACGCACGGCGGGTTTTAGTCCGCCCTCTACCGACACATGGCCAACGCCGCTGACCTGCGCCAGCTTC
>JAATFR010000033.1 GCA_015655095.1 Hyphomicrobiales bacterium
GTCACCGGCGCCCAGCCGCGGATTTCGCGGATGGCCATGATGTCGATGCAGAATTCCTGGCCGCCAAGATGGAAGGAGACGATCTCCAGATAGGCGCCTGTTTGTTTGATGGCATTCGTCATGGTCAGGGACTTCCCGTTTGGCGCCGGCAGCAAGCGGCGGTGGCGGTTGCAAGGGGATCGGCTGAAGCGGCTCAGCGCAGCTATAGCATCCGAAGGCTTTGGCACCCAAAAGGCGCCCGTTAGCTTCGGCGGGCGTCATGCCCTTCTGAATGAAGATGGATCTGCCGCAGGTCCCGCGGCCAGCGAGTTTGACGTCGCCTACTGAACGCCGATGTTGGCGCGGACTCGTTAGGATTGCTTTAACGCGGAGACGAATTCCGGTGCGTGCGAAACATCTTCTTGAATTGCGCCGTCCGCTTCAACCCGCTACACCCTGGCAAATGATCGCCCGTCGCCTCAAGCCATGAGCCGCCGCCTGGCGTGATGAGGAAATGCAGCGATGAAAACTGTGCGAATTGTTGTCTGGGTGGCCGTGTTGATCATGGCCGGAGTGCTGGGGTGGTTGACCTTCGGGGGCAGCAAGACGCCGGAGGCGGCGGCCGAGGGGCCCTATGGGGTGCCTTTCACGCTCACTGCGCAGAATGGCCAGCCGGTCAGCGAGCAGGCCTTTCGCGGCAGGCCGACGGCGCTGTTCTTCGGCTATACGCATTGCCCGGATGTCTGCCCGACGACCCTGTTCGAAATGAACGGCTGGATGCAGAAGGTCGATCCTGACGGCACGAAGCTCAACGCCTATTTCGTCACCGTCGATCCGGAGCGCGATACGCCCGAGATCATGAATCAGTATGTCTCCAACGTCTCGAACCGCATCACCGGTATTTCCGGCGATCCCGCCAAGGTGATGGACATGGTCAAGGGCTTCCGGGTCTACGCCAAGAAAGTTCCGCTCGACGAGAAGGAGCCGAACGGCGATTATACCATGGACCACACCGCCTCGGTCTTCCTGCTTGACGCCTCCGGCCGCTTTGCCGGCACGATCGCCTATCAGGAGGATCCGGATATTGCGGTCAAGAAGCTGGAGAACCTGATCAAGAAGGGATAGGGCGCCTATGGGGGATGGGGCCGGAGGAGGGCGGAAATCCAGATCCATCCTGATTGCGGGTGCGGGTCCGGCTGGCCTGACCGCAGCGCTGGAATTGGCCCGCCGAGGTTTTGTACCGCGCATCATCGATGATGGAGAAGGGCCGGTTCCTCTGGAAGAGAGCCGGGCTCTCGGCATCAATGCCCGTACCTTGACGCTGCTTTCGCCTTCCGGCGTTGCCGAGCGTATCGTCACGGCTGCTCAGCCTGTCGCACATTTCCGCATCCGCTCCGAAGCTAAAGCCCTTGCCGATGTCGATACGCGGCAGGTGTCGGGCCGCTTCGGCGCCATTCATGCCCTGTCACAGGGGGCGACCGAGCGGTTGCTGATCGAGGCGCTCGCCGCCTATGACATTGCGCCGGAATGGCAGACCGCGGTCGTGACGGAGGCAATCACCGATCTTCAGAAGCCGGAAGTGACGCTGCGCCGCGCCGACGGGAGCACGGAGACCGTTTGCTCCGATATCCTGATCGGTGCCGACGGGGCGCATTCGACCGTGCGCAAGGCGCTGGGCGCCGGTTTTCCCGGTGAGGCGTTGGAGGCGTATTTCTACATTGCCGATTTTCGCTACGCCAAACCGGTGGACTCGCATTTCGTTGAAATCACGCTTTGCGATCCCGGCATGATCGGGCGTTTGCCGGTGTCTTCCGATGTCTTGCGCTATATCTCGACGCAGGAAGATTTTGAAAGCCGCATCGTTCATCCCGAGGCGGTTGCCGAGAAAACCTGGGTCTCGCAGTTCCGCATTCATTTCCGCCATGTCGAGCCGATGGCCAAGGGCAATGTGTTCCTGGCGGGCGACGCGGCCCATATTCATTCTCCGGCATGGGCTCGGGGCATGAATCTTGGTATAGAGGATGCCTGCTGGCTCGCCTGGCTCATTGCGGAAGGGCGCGAAGAGGAGTATTCGGCCCTCAGAATTCCAGCCGTGAAGCAGGTGCTGAAGCAGACCTATGGCCTGACCCGCTTGATCACCATGGA
>JAATFR010000273.1 GCA_015655095.1 Hyphomicrobiales bacterium
CCGCATGGGCGTGGGCGTGGGTGAATCCACCCTGACGCCTTCAGCCTATTCCGTCATCGCCGACTATTTTCCGCCGCGCAGACTCGGCCTCGCGCTCGGCATTTATGGCATCGGCGTCTATATCGGTGCAGGCCTTGCCTTCGTCATCGGCGGCCTCGTCATCGGCGCGCTGGAAAAAATAGGCACCACGCTCACGCTGCCCATCGTCGGCGACATCTTTTCCTGGCAGGCCGTTTTTCTTGTGGTCGGCCTGCCCGGCCTGATCATCGCCCTGTGGACCCTGACACTGCGCGAGCCCGGGCGAATGGGCTTCCTGCGCAAAAAGACCGGCGCGGACGGCATCGAGCGGACGGAAGAACTGCCTCTCAAGGAGGTGTTCGGCTATTTCCTTGCCAACGGACGCTCCTTTTTCGGCCTCAACCTCTGCTTTGCCTTCGCAGCCATGATGGCCTATGGCGTTTCTGCCTGGATACCGACCTTCTTCATCCGCACCCATGGGCTGACCGCCGCCCAGGTGGGCCACAGCTATGGCCTCGTCATCGTGGTGTTCGGCACCCTTGGCGTGATCAGCGGCGGCATCATGGGCGACATCATGTCGGCCCGTTTCCGCAATGGCCGCATCATCGTCATGGCAAGCGCAGGTCTTCTGACGCTGCCTTTCGGCATCGCTTATCCCCTCGTCTCAAGCCCTGGACTTGCGATGATGCTGGTCGCCCCGGCCACCTTCTTCGCCACCTTCACCACGGGCGTCGGCCCTTCGGCGCTGCAGGAAATGCTGCCGAACCAGATGCGCGGCATGGGTACGGCGATTTCAGTGTTGATGGTCAATCTGATCGGCCTTGGCCTCGGGCCGACGGCGATCGCGGTCTTCACCGATTATGTGATCAAGGATGAAATGCTGATCCGCTATTCGATGGCGATCGTACCGGCCGTATGCCTGCTGCTGTCAATTCTCTGTGGCCTCTCAACGCTCCGTCCCTACCTGCGGAGCCTCGACAATCTGAAGACCTGGAGCCTCAAGCATGAGGGCGGACATTAATCCCCGCTTTTCAGACCAAGCTCTCGGGCAAGTTTCGCCACCAGATTTTCAAGCGCGCCAGCTTCATAGGGCTCGGCGACACCATATCCCCAGACCGGCGCAGGCCATGCCGCGTCGGCGGGGAAGCGCGCGACAATATGCACATGAAGTTGCGGCACCATGTTTCCAATCGCGCCGACATTCAGCTTATACGCCCCGGTCAGGGCGCGCAGCGCGGCGCTCGCCTGCTCGATTGCCAGATAAAAATCGGCCTTGTCTTCTGAGGCCACCTCATCGAAGTCCCGCAAGCCCTCGCGCCTCGGCACAAGGATCAGCCAGGGGAAGCGACGATCATTCATCAGCAGTACGCGTGAGAGCGCCAGATCCCCGACGTGAATGGTGTCGGCCGCAAGCCGCTCATGCAGATGAAAACCCATGAATCCACTCCGGATGAAGCCAGACAGCAGAAAGGCCGCGGATCGCTCCGCGGCCTTTCCAGCATAATCGATAATTTCAGGCCTAGCTGCGCGAATAGAATTCGACGACCAGGTTCGGCTCCATCTGCACAGGATAGGGCACATCACCCAGTGCCGGGGTGCGGATGAAGCGGCAGGACAGCTTCTGCTGGTCCACGTCCAGATACTCCGGCACGTCGCGCTCGTGGCTCTGCTGAGCTTCGAGGATCAGGCCGATCTCGCGCGACTTCTCGCGAATCTCGACCACATCCCCGTCACGCACGCGGAAGCTCGGCACGTTGACCCGGCGGCCATTGACCTTGACATGGCCGTGGCTGACGACCTGACGGGCCGCGAACACGGTCGGTACGAACTTGGCGCGGTAGACCACCGCATCGAGACGGCGCTCCAGCAGGCCGATCAGGATCTCGCCGGTATCGCCACGCAGACGGGCGGCCTCGCGATAGATCAGGCGGAATTGCTTTTCGGTGATGTTGCCATAATAGCCCTTGAGCTTCTGCTTGGCGCGGAGCTGGACACCGAAGTCCGACAACTTGCTCTTGCGACGCTGGCCATGCTGGCCCGGACCATAATCGCGGCGGTTCACCGGGCTCTTGGGACGGCCCCAGATATTTTCGCCAAGACGGCGATCGATTTTGTACTTAGCGTTTTGGCGCTTTGACATTCGCTGTTTTCCATGGTTCAGGAAACGCGCCCTCCTTTGCCCTCGAACCTCCTTGCGGAAGCCGGGCCGACAGGGCACCGGCCGCGCAGGCCGGCACCCGCGGGTGCGTTACTCGATAAAACACGAAGCGGGCCCAAGGACCCGCTGTGCGGCGCGGAGTATATGTTTTGGCGCGTGGATGTCAAATGGAGCTAAAATCTACAGTTTTCCAGGAGAAAATCAGACAAAATCACCCTTCTTCCGGCCCCTCGCCCCTTGGCACCCGGCGGGTGAGCGAGGCGACGATGCCGCGCAGCGTGCGCACTTCCTGCTCTGTCAGCCCGGCCCGGTTGAACATATTGCGGATATTGCGGACCATCAGGTAGCGCCGTTCGACCGGGCGCAGGAAGCCGGACTTGTCGAGCGCACCTTCCAGGTGCTCGTAGAAGCCGACCAGCTCTTCCTTGTTGGCCGGGCGCGTATCCAGATATTCCACCCGCTCGGGCGCTGTCGCATCCCCCAGCTTGAACCATTCCCAGCCCATCAGCAGCACCGCATGGGCCAGGTTGAGCGAGGCAAAGGACGGGTTGACCGGCACCATCATCACCGCGTCGGCCAGCGTCACATCGTCATTGTTGAGGCCGGTCCGCTCCGGGCCGAACAGCACGCCCGCCTTGCCGCCGCCCTCGATCACCTGTTTCAGCTTCGCGGCGGCGGTTTCGGGCGTGAACACCGGCTTCACCAGATCGCGCGAGCGCGCCGTGGTGGCGATGACATAATCAAGATCGGCGACAGCCTCCACCGTGCTGGCGCAGAGCCTTGCCCCGTCGATCACCTGATCCGCGCCGGAGGAAACAGCCCTTGCCCGCTCGTTCGGCCAGCCGTCGCGCGGATTGACCAGACGCAGATCGGTCAGGGCAAAATTCAGCATGGCCCGACTGGCGGTGCCGATATTTTCCCCAAGCTGGGGTTCGACCAGAACGACAGCGGGCACAGGCCGGGCTGTCGCTGCGTCATCCGGCGCGCTCTTTTTGCTACGATCAGTTCCAGCCATGCGTCACTTTATGCCTTGGGGAGAAAGAGGCCGTCAATTAAGGGGTTTGCTGGCTTTAATCAACGCTCACGGGATGATATAGGGAACATGGTCCCGGTGTCCCGTTGGCAAAGCGCCCGCTTGATCTGCCGCGAAACGCCCCGACGTCAGGTCTGTGTGCTCACCGCTTCTTGAGGATCCCTCTCCATGTCCAAGATCAAAGTGCAAAATCCGGTCGTCGAACTCGACGGCGACGAAATGACCCGGATCATGTGGCAGATGATCAAGGATTGGCTCATCCTGCCTTACCTTGATATCGACCTCAAATATTTCGACCTCGGCATGCAGGATCGTGACCGCACCGAAGATCGCGTCACCACGGAATCCGCGCTCGCTATCCAGCTTTACGGTGTGGGCGTTAAATGCGCCACCATCACACCCGACGAGGCACGCCTCAAGGAATTCGGCCTCAAGAAAATGTGGAAATCGCCGAACGGCACGATCCGCAACATTTTGAACGGCACCGTTTTCCGCGAAC
>JAATFR010000282.1 GCA_015655095.1 Hyphomicrobiales bacterium
AGATCAGCGCGCCTTCCAGCATGTCGCCCGGGATTTTGCCGGGACAGAGCTCGCGCCCTACGCGGCGGACTGGGATCGCGAGGCTTTCTTTCCGGTCGAGACCTTGCGCAAGGCGGCGGCGCTCGGTTTTGCAGGCATTTATGTCCGCGAGGATGTGGGCGGTTCGGCCCTGACGCGCCTCGACGCGGCGCTCATCTTCGAGGCGCTGTCCTATGGCTGCACCTCCACCGCCGCCTATCTTTCAATCCATAATATGGCCTCCTGGATGATCGACCGCACCGGCTCGGACGAGCAGCGCCAGAAATGGCTGCCGCGCCTGACCGGCATGGAACTGATCGCCAGCTATTGCCTGACGGAGCCCTCGTCGGGATCGGATGCGGCCTCGCTCAGGACGAAAGCCGTGCGCGACGGCGATCATTATGTGCTCGATGGGGCCAAGGCCTTCATTTCCGGCGGCGGCGTTTCAGACATTTATGTTGTGATGGTGCGTACCGGGGCTGAGGGGGCGAAGGGCGTTTCATGTCTCGTGGTGGAGAAGGGCACGCCCGGCCTTTCCTTCGGCAAGCGGGAAAAGAAGCTGGGCTGGAATTCGCAGCCGACCGCCCAGGTGATTTTTGAAAACTGCCGGGTGCCGGTGGCTAATCGTCTGGGTGAGGAAGGCGAGGGCTTCAAGCTCGCCATGATGGGGCTTGATGGCGGGCGTCTCAATATCGCCGCCTGTGCGCTCGGCACCGCGCAGGCCGCCTTTGACGCAGCAAAAAACTATATGGAGGAGCGCAGGCAGTTCGGCCGGGCGCTGAAGGAGTTTCAGGCGCTCCAGTTCCGGCTTGCGGATATGGCGACGGAGCTTCAGGCGGCCAAACTGCTGCTCTATTACGCAGCGTCGCGCGTCGATGCCAAAGCTCCGGATGCGACCATGCAGGCGGCCATGGCCAAGCGGTTCGTCACCGATGCGAGCTTCAAGGTCGTCAATGACGCACTCCAGCTTCATGGCGGCTATGGCTATCTCAATGATTTCCCGCTGGAACGACATCTGCGCGATGTGCGCGTCCACCAGATACTTGAGGGCACGAATGAAATCATGCGTGTCATCATCGCGCGTGGACTGTTCCGTTGAGGGGGCGGCGGATGAGTGAGGAAGCGGAAGTTCTGTTCGAGCGGCGCGGTCGTGCGGGGATTATCACGCTCAACCGGCCAAAGGCGCTCAATGCGCTGACCCTTGGCATGGTGCGCCTCATTCATCCTCAGCTTGAGGCATGGGCCGAGGATGATGAGGTCCGCGTCGTCATTCTCGAAGGAGCGGGCGAGCGTGCGCTCTGTGCGGGCGGCGATATCCGGGCGCTGCACGACTGGGGCAGGGTGGGCGATCCGCGCCTTATGGAGTTCTATCGCGAGGAATACCGCCTCAACCGTTATATCAAGCGCTACCCCAAGCCCTATGTCGCGCTGATGGACGGGATCGACATGGGCGGAGGCGTCGGCCTCTCGGTTCATGGTTCGCTCCGGGTGGCGACGGAGCGGCTTGTTTTCGCCATGCCGGAAACGGGAATAGGGCTCTTTCCCGATGTCGGCGGCACGTTTTTTCTGCCGCGCTGCCCCGGTGCGACCGGCATGTATCTGGCTCTTGCCGGCGAGCGCCTGCGCGCCGCCGACGCGATCCATGCGGGCATCGCCGATATTTTCGTGCCGGGCGAGCGGCTGGAGGCGCTGAAGGCGGCGCTTGCGGATGGCTCGACCCTTAATGAGGTGACGGCGGCTTTTTCGGCTGATGCCGGGGCAGCACCCCTCGCTTTGCTGCGAGAGAAGATCGACAGGCATTTTTCCGCCGCGTCGCTCGAAGCTATTCTGACGTCACTGGGCGAGGCGGCGGACGGGGGCGACGCATGGTCGAAGGCGACGCTGACGACCCTTGCAGGCAAGTCCCCGACAAGCCTGCTGGTCACTTTTTTGCAGATGCAGGCCGGCGCGAAGCTCGATTTCGAGGCTTGCATGCAACTCGAATACCGGCTGATCAACCGGTTCATGGCAGGGCATGATTTTTACGAGGGCGTCAGGGCCGTTGTGATCGACAAGGACCAGAAACCCCGATGGAATCCGGCTCGTCTGGCGGATGTGCCGCTGGCTGATGTAGAAAACTGCTTTGCACCCCTTTCCCGGGGGGAATTGAGCTTCGACTAGCATCCGGGATTGAACGGGCTGCGGCCCCGAGGAGGATCTTATGGCGACTGTCGGCTTTATCGGTCTGGGCAATATGGGGGGGCCAATGGCCCGCAACCTGGTCAAGGCCGGTCACACGCTCAAGGTCTTTGATCTGTCGGAGCAGGCGGTTGCCGGGCTGGTGGCTCTGGGGGCGCAAAGGGTGGCCAAAGCCGCCGATGTGGCCCGCGACGTGGATGCGGTTGTGACCATGCTGCCTGCCGGCGCGCATGTGAAATCCGTCTATCTGGGCCCCGAAGGCCTTCTTGCTGCTGCGGCAAAGGGGACGATTTTCATTGATTCGTCGACCATCGACGTGCCCAGCGCCCGAATTGTCATCGCGGAAGCCGACGAAAAAGGCATGCGGATGGTCGATGCACCGGTTTCCGGCGGAGTGGGGGGCGCCGAGGCCGGCACCCTGACCTTCATGGTGGGGGGAAGTGAGGCTGCTTATGCGGGTGCTGAGCCGTTTCTGAAGCAAATGGGGAAGAATATCTTTCATGCTGGGAGCGCCGGCAATGGTCAGGTCGCCAAGGTCTGCAACAATATGATCCTTGGCATCTCCATGATTGCAGTCTCCGAGGCTTTTGTCCTTGGGGAACAACTTGGAATAGATCCGCAGGTTCTGTTCAATATTTCCTCAGTATCATCCGGCCAGTGCTGGTCAATGACAACTTATTGCCCGGTTCCGGGGCCTGTACCGACGTCGCCTGCAAACCGTGATTACTTGCCCGGATTTACCGCGGCGATGATGCTGAAGGATCTTCGACTTGCGCAGGAGGCTGCCCAATCATCGAAAACACCCATTCCTATGGGGGGGATGGCCGCTCAGCTTTATGCGCTGATGGAGGCAAACGGCAATGACCAGATCGATTTTTCAGGAATTGTTAAGCTAATCCGTGGCGAAATATAATCGAACCTGGTTCTTTCTAAAATTAGATAATTTTGAGTTAAAGTGGGGGTGTTCAGTTTGTACTTATCTCCATGCCCATGTGGAAAATAGGGATTTTTAATAAAATAATTTATTTTTTCCCCCAGTCATCGACTGACGGAGCACGATTTTGTTGTTAAGCATTTTAAGGAAGCACTTTTTATGACAAAGACACACCCGAATAAAGCGATTAAGGGGGCAGGTATTCCTGCCGAATCAATGAAGCAATCTTACCTTGAAGCCTTGGCCTGTATCGAGCGGCTGCACCGTCGTCTGCTCGACGTCATCAAGGATGAACTGGACCGTATTAGCTGTACTGAAATCAACAGTGTGCAGGCGCTGCTGCTGTACAATATCGGGGAGGCGGAAATGACCGCCGGGGAGCTTCGCACCCGGGGCCACTATCTGGGGTCGAATGTTTCTTATAATCTCAAGAAGCTGGTCGAAACCGGGTATATCAGCCACCAACGTTCTGAAATAGACCGCCGTTCGGTTCGTGTGCGCTTGACGGCCAAGGGGCTTAACGTCTGTAATTCGATCAATGATCTCTATACGCGCCATTGCGAGGTCCTGTCGGAGAGCGGCGATCTTGACGTGAAGGGCTTGCAGCTTGTCAGCACGACGCTGCACCGTCTCGACCGGTTCTGGACCGAGCAGATACGCTTCCGCATCTAGGCGGCCGAAGGCACTGACTAAACGCTTTCTTGCGCCGGTTCCTTTTGAAATGGCTTGTGGCGTATGGCGCGCCAAATCTCTAGCTTTCCATTCGTTAACAGTTCTGGAGCCGGGTGGAAAAGAATATGCGGCCAGCGAAGTTCCCTTTTCTTGAGCATGGGGGCGTTCTTGCTTTTGCCCACAGGGGAGGACTCAGCGGTCATCCTGAGAACACCATGGAGGCGTTCGAGGCGGCG
>JAATFR010000020.1 GCA_015655095.1 Hyphomicrobiales bacterium
GGACCGGTGGGCCAACATCTTCAATGGCTTCGAGCTTGGCCGACGGGTCGTTGGCGCGAACCTGATGGCCGTGACCTCGCCGCTGCTGACCACCTCCTCCGGTGTGAAGATGGGCAAGACCGCGTCAGGCGCGGTATGGCTCAACCCGGAGATGCGCGCGCCATTCGATTACTGGCAGTTCTGGCGCAACACGGAAGATGCCGACGTCGGCCGCTTCCTGCGCCTGTTCACGGAACTGCCACTCGATGAAATCGCCCACCTTGAGGCGCTCCAGGGGGCAGAGCTCAACGAAGCCAAGAAGATTCTGGCGACCGAAGCGACCGCCATGGCCCATGGCCGGGAAGAAGCAGAACGCGCGGCGCAGGCGGCGCGCGACACGTTCGAGCAGGGCAAAACCAACGCTGGCCTGCCCACGGTGGAGGTGCCGGCCTCCGACCTTGCAACAGGGATCGGCGTGCTCAATGCGTTCGTCATCGCAGGCCTTTGCGACTCGACCAGCGAGGTTCGCCGTCAGATCAAGGGCGGCGGCGTCCGCGTCAACGACGAGCCGGTAAGCGACGACCGGCTGGTGCTCGGCGACAGCCAGATCAACGATGATGTTATCAAGCTTTCACTCGGCAAGAAACGGCATGTTCTGCTGAAAGCAGCGAAATGAAAGACAGATGCAAGGCATCAACCTCTCCCGCAGGTTCGGGAGGGATTGTGGGATACGGCAGCTCAGAACTCTTCACTTCCCCCTCTCCCCAAAGGGGAGAGGGGGAAGTGAATGAATAGAGGTTCCCTGATAGTTTACTCCGCAGCCGGAGCCTTGGCCTGCTGGCCGACGATCTGGCGGCCCAGAGCGATGATCGTAGGGATTTCCTCATCGCTGAGCGGTTTCATATAGACCTTGCGCTTCATTGCCGCCTCGATATAGGGCGCGAGCTCCTCCATCTTGCGGCGTTCGCGCCCCGCGGCCTCGGCCTTGAACTCGGGCATGATCTTCTCGGCGAACAGTTCCAGCGCTTCGCAGATATGGGCATGGCTGTTGCGCCCGCCCTGCTGGATGAAGATCACCTGATCGACGCCGGCATCCTGAAAATCCTTCAGATGCGCCCGGACCTGATCGGGCGTCCCGATACCCCGGTTGCCGCCCGCTTCCGGCATGTTGCCGCGCGCCGCCTCGAAGCCTGCCCAGATGTCGGTTCGTCCAGGCGTGTGCTCGCCGAAAATATAATGATGGCCAAGACCGTAGCTGAAAAAGCGAAAACCATCCATGCCCCGGCGGCGGGCCTCGGCCTCATCTTCATGTACGGAAAAGCCGGTGACCATGGCGACATTGGGATTGACCGCATGGCCAATCGGCACGCACTCCTCCCTGAAAATGCGGTAATAATCATCGACCCAGCTTCTGGCCTCCGCCGCATCGACGAAGGCGAAGGTGAGTGCACCGATGCCGAGACGCGCGGCCAGCTTGATGGTTTCCCGGTTGGAGCAGGCGACCCAGAGCGGCGGATGCGGGCGCTGCGTGGGCTTGGGCACCACATTGCGGCAGGGCATGGAGAAAAACTCGCCCTCGAAACCCGGATAAGGGTCCATCACCATCATGTTCGCGGTCTGCTCGACGGCCTCGCGCCACATGGCGCGCTTTTCTGAAACGTCGATGCCGAATGCGCCGAGTTCGGCCAGCGCCGAGCTTTCCCCGGTTCCCCATTCGACCCGGCCATTCGAGACCAGATCGAGCATGGCGATCCGCTCGGCCACGCGGGCGGGATGGTTGTATTTCGGCGGCATGAGATTGATGCCATGGCCGAGGCGTATATTCTTCGTGCGCTGCGAGCAGGCGGCCAGAAACACCTCCGGCGCGGAGGAATGCGAATATTCCTCAAGGAAATGGTGCTCGACTTCCCAGGCATAATCGATGCCAAGCCGGTCGGCCAGCTCCACCTGGTCTAGCGCCTCCTGAATCATGTTGAGTTCGCTGTCAGGGCCCCATGGGCGCGGCAACTGGTGTTCGTAAAAGATACCGAACTTCATCCTTGTACTCCCGGTACGTATTGTTTTTCTTGCTTGTCCATTCCGGTTGACCGGATTGAGGACGGATGGATGCTAAGCGGCCTTCCGCGTTTCATCATCGAGCGCGTCGAACTCGCCAAAAAGCCCGGCGGGCAGACGCGTCTGGATGGCTTCCCGTCCTCGAATCTTTGAGAGTTCCGCCTCGGTCACCGAATGCCAGTGAACCATGCCGGCCCAGACGGGATCGATCAGATCCTTGCCCGCGATGGTGCCGCCATCCACGGTGCGGAAAGTGAAGCTGCGCATTTCCGAAATGGCCGCCTGCAGATAGGCGACGTGGATCGCCTCGTCCATGCGGATGCGCTCCACCATCAGGGCCGCGAGATCGGCATCCGCGCGGCGATCGGTGAAGGTGGCCGGATCACGCATGAGATCGCAGCAGAAAGCAAAGAAGCTCTCGGCCCGCACCTCGATCATGAGCACATTCATCATCAGCAGGATCAATTGCTCAAGACCCTCATGGATTTGCGGCATCTGGCGGCCTTGATCCGGCCGGCTGATGCTTTCAGGCACTTCCGGGATGGGATAGGCGTTTTTGCCGAACAGCAGGTCGCGGGCGGCGAACCACATCTGGTCATGCGCGCCCAGATGCGGCTCATCGGGACTGCCGCCCTCGTCCGCGCCATGGGCCCAGAGCAACCCCTTGTGCAGATGGCCGGTGCAGGTTTGGGAAATATCCTCGACGATAAAATTCTGGAAGTCGGGCGC
Source organism: Hyphomicrobiales bacterium (assembly GCA_015655095.1). Classification (GTDB taxonomy): domain Bacteria; phylum Pseudomonadota; class Alphaproteobacteria; order Parvibaculales; family Parvibaculaceae; genus JAATFR01. The sequence goes on from JAATFR010000020.1 coordinate 2,764, forward strand.
GACCAGATCGACCAGCGCGCGGCCGCGAGCCTCGATAATGCCGGTGACAGTAAGCGAATTCCAGAGGAACTCGCCATAACCATTGGCCAGCAGCAGCTTGCTCTGCGCCTGATTTGGATATGAGCCCCGATGAAGAAGGTCCGTTGTCGAATCGATCAGTGGCCAGCCCCGCGCCACCAGTTGCGCGCCCCATTCCCGCACGGCAGGCCAGCGATGCCAGGTGCGCGGCGAGACATAGTTATCCTGCGCATCGAAACCGCCGTGAAGCTGGTAACCGACCTCCTCGTGAGGCGTCAGCCCCGGATCATTAGCCAGCAACTCAGCCCTTTCGTAAATCGTCTTTACCATTTGAACATTCCTCTCGCCCTGAGTGCGCTCCATCGAGGGAGGCATTTTATTTTTCAGTCAGTCTTCTTTTCAGCCAGTGTTCAGGCACTGCGCTCTTACTTGAGCGCGCGCACGAACAGTTTCGCCATGGCTTCAATGGTGCTGTCGTGATCGAGCGCATTGAGCGAGGCATAAGCGCCTCCCTGCCGGATCGCGCCGACGATCAGATAGCCCGCGAGCTTCGTGTCCACATCCGGCGCGACATGGCCCTGCGCCTGCATGCCTGCGAGAAACTTGCCCCAGCCCAGCGACCAGCGATCAGCGGGCACAACCCGGTCGACCTCCTCGCC
>JAATFR010000054.1 GCA_015655095.1 Hyphomicrobiales bacterium
GTCGGTATTCCTGACGAACCCACGCCGAAATCCGCCAAAAAGCTGCCGGAAGCCGGAAAGGCGGCGGAGAAAGTCGAGCAGCCCAATATGGACAAAAAAGACGTGAAATAGGCTATCTGGGCAGTGGGCCCTTACAGATATTTGTCTTCGTGTGTCAGATAGCGGGTCACATATTCGCCAACGCCATCTTCCAGCGAGGTGAACCCGTCCGTGAAGCCCGCGTTCACCAGTTTTTCCATTCGGGCCTGTGTGAAATATTGGTACTTCGCCCTTAGATGTTCGGGCATGTCGACATATTGAATCTCGGGCGTCCGTCCAAGAGCGAGGTAGACGCTTTTCGCCAGATCTGCGAAGGAGCGGGCCTTGCCGGTGCCCAGATTGTAAAGGCCGTTTTCCGGCAGCGTCCGGTAGAGCCAGATCAGCACCCGGCAGATATCCCCGACCCAGATGAAGTCGCGCAACTGCTGGCCGTCCTCATAGTCGGGCCGGTGCGATTTGAACAATCGCGCGGGTTCTCCCGCGCCGATACGCGCCATGATCTGGGGGACGACGCTTTGCATCGTGCCTTTGTGATATTCGTTTGGCCCAAAAACGTTAAAGAATTTGATGCCATGCCAATGGGGCGGCTGATTGCCGAGGCCGGTTTCGCGGAGAGCAAAAAGATCGAAGAATTTCTTGCTCCAGCCATAGAGGTTGAGCGGGCGCAATGCCTTGATGCCGTTCCTGTCCACTTCATCGTCAAAACCGAGGTCTCCATCGCCATAGGTGGCGGCTGAGGAAGCATAGATCAGCGGCACATTGTTATCGCGCGCCCAGTTCCACAGTTCTTGGCTGCAATGGATATTCTGTTCCAGCACAAGATCTCCATCCGTTACCGTGGTGGAGGAAATGGCTCCCATATGAAAAATGACTCTCACCTCTGATTTGCGGGCGTTGAGTTGCTCAATCAGCTTTTCCGGAGTCACCATGCCGGTGAACTGGTGTTTGGCGAGGTTGCGCCATTTGTCGTTGCTGCGCAGCCGGTCGCTGATAAGGATATCTTCCTCTCCCTCGGCATTGAGGGCGGCTACGAGATTTGAGCCGATAAAGCCTGCGCCGCCGGTTACAACGATCATTTTCTATCCTTCAGGCCCTGGAGGCGGCCTGTCACGAGGAGTCCAGAGCCTGGCATGGTAATGGACGGGTGGTCATGAACCAAGAACATGGTTGTGGCATCTGCGGGTGGCATTGGGGCGCGGAGCAGCATAAATTGACCCACCTTCGGCCAGTTCCGGGCGGGGTGAGGGAGAGCCTGATGAGCCTTGAAGGTTTCGATGTGGCGCGGTTGCGGGGCGCCCGCGTATTGTGCATAGGCGATGCGGTGATTGACCGTTTCGTCTATGGCGCGGCGGAACGCATTTCCCCCGAAGCGCCGGTGCCGGTGCTGCGTGTCGAGCGGGTGTCAAGCATGCCGGGCGGTGTTGGCAATGTCGCCCGCAATCTCTCGGCTATTGGTGCACAAGGGATGCTGATCGCCGTCACCGGCCCTGACCGGGAAGGCGATGAGCTTGCCGCCATGCTGGGGGCCTTGCCGGGGCTCTCGGCCCATCTGTTCCGGGCCGATGACCGGCCCACCATCGTCAAAAGCCGCTATATCGCGTCCGGCCAGCAATTGCTGAGGGTGGACGAGGAGACAACCTCCCCCATTCCAGACGAGCTGGGACGGGACATTGTCCGCGATCTGCTGGAACGGCTCAATACGGCGGATGCGGTGATTATTTCCGACTATGGCAAGGGCCTGATGCGTCCCGACATTCTGGAGCAGGTCACACAGGCGGCGGCCAGGGCCGGCGTGCCGGTGATCGTCGATCCAAAGGGACGCGACTATGCGAAATATGTGGGCGCTTCAATCGTGACGCCCAATATTGCCGAAATCTACGAGGCGACCGGTATCCAGGTCAGGGATGACGCCAGCGCCGTGCTGGCGTCGCGGGAATTGATGGCGCGGGTCGATATCGCCTGCGTGCTGCTGACCCGGTCCGCGCAGGGCATGAGCGTGGTGCCGCGCAATGGTGAGGCGGTGCATTTGCCCGCCATGGTGCGCGAAGTATTCGACGTCTCCGGCGCGGGCGATACGGTGGTGGCGCTGTTGGCGGCAGGTGTAGGGGCAGGGCTTGCCGTGGCGGACGCGGCCATGCTCGCCAACTATGCGGCGGGCATTGTGGTCGGCAAGGTCGGCACGGCCGTGGTCGAGCCTGACGAGCTGGAGGCGGCTCTTCGCCAGACGCAACTGGAGCAGGTCGCGGCCAAGATTGTGCCTGACGACGAGATTGCCGCCTATGTCGAGCGGTGGCGCGGGCAGGGGCTCAGCATAGGCTTCACCAATGGTTGTTTTGACCTGCTGCATCCGGGCCATGTCTCGTTGCTGCGGCAGGCCGCGGCGGCCTGCGACCGGCTGGTCGTGGGCCTCAACAGCGATGCCTCTGTGAAACGCCTGAAGGGGCCGCAGCGCCCGATACAGGATGAACTGTCCCGCGCGCTGGTGCTTTCGGCCCTGCGCGATGTCGATGCGGTGGTGGTCTTCGATGAGGATACGCCCATCGATCTCATTCAGTCCGTGCGGCCCGATGTGCTGGTCAAGGGAGCGGATTACACGATCAGCGAAGTCGTCGGTGGCGACTTCGTACAGTCCTATGGCGGCCATGTGGTGCTGGCGGAGCTGACGCCGAACCAGTCAACCACGGGCGTCGTCGGGCGCATCCGGGGATAATAAAGGCTGTATCACCTCTCCCGCTCCCGGGCCACGAAGGGCGAGCCATTTTATGTGAACGGGCGCTTCTTCTCCCTCGCCCGTTTGAGGGGAGAAGGCCGGGGTGAGGGTGTGCAGCCTGTCTGTTTAAACAATCCCCGTTTTTTGCAATGCCGAGATAATTTCTTCCGCGGCTTGCTCCGCTGACAGGGATGTCGTGTCGATGTGGATTTCCGCGTTTTCCGGGGCCTCGTAAGGGCTGTCGATGCCGGTGAA
>JAATFR010000410.1 GCA_015655095.1 Hyphomicrobiales bacterium
CATGGCGAGGGCGGGCTGGCCTTTTGCCTCGTTCAGCTGAGCTGAAAGCAGGGTCATCACACGCTCCGCCTTCGGCACTCGCCGCAGATTATCGACGGCGGCCTGAGCGCCGTTCCAATCCTTCTGCTGCTGAAGCAGTTGAACTAGCGCAACCCGCCCCTCCAACGAACCTGGATTGCGGGCAGTGAAGTCCGCCAGCGCGGCCTTTGCAAGATCGGGCTTGTTGCCCTTGATCTGAACCTCGGCCAAGCGCACTGCCGAGCCGAGATCGCTTGGTTGGAAATACGCGACCTTTTTCAGCGCATCGGCCGCCTTACTGAACTCGCCCTGCTGAACATAGGCATCGGCGAGGAGCGACAAGGGGGCCGCGTTGCGCGGCTGCCGCCCAGCGACGGCGACCAGGTCAGGGATCGCGTGAGCGGCATCATTGTTCCGCAACATCAGACTTGCGCGAAGCATTAGGGCCTCGTCGTTGTCGGCCTTCGCGGCAAGTACGGCATCAAGCAGCTTGCGAGCGTCTTCATTGTTTCCCTGACTGATATCAAGCCGCGCAAGGCCGACCTGCGCAGCTTGCCGAGCAGCCCCTTCAGGCGCGCGCGCCACCGCTGCCTGCAATGCAGCCGCCGCTTGATCCGGATGCCCGGCATGGAGCAACTGGTCGGCGCGGACCAGGTCGAATCCGGTCTCCTGCGGGTGGGCTGCGATGGCGGCCTTCAGCTCTGTGTCGGCAGCCGCAGGCCCCCGGTAGCGCTGAAGGAAGCCGATAAGGGCTAGTCGTAGGTCTGACTTGTCGGGCGCGGCTGCGATCCCGTCGCGCAGCACATGTTCCCCATCGTCGACACGGCCCGACTGGGCCTCGAGTTCGGCGAGCGCCGCTCGGTTGCTGACCGACGAGGGATCGTCGCCGACCAGGCTCTGATAGAGCGCGATTGCATCGTCCTTGTTGCCTTGCGCCAACAAGGCTGCCGCCTTCAGGCGGACCAGGGTTTGATCCTGTGGATGGGCCTTGAGGCCAGCGCCGATCAAGTCGAGGGCTCTGTTGCTGTTTCGGTCCGCGAGCGCCTCCGCGGCTAAGACGGCCGTCGCGACCGGCTGCCCCGGGGCGCGCCCGAGGGCGGCTTGCGCATCGGCGTGCGCCTTATCGCGATTGCCTTGTTGCTGCTCCGCGAGGGCGCGCAGTGCCAGCGCATCGGGATCGTTCGGGTGAGAGCCGAGGGTGCCGTTGATCCGGCCAAGCGCCGTATCCAACTGCTTGGCCCCAATCAAAATCTCGACAACTTTCAGCTGGGCCTTCAGGTTGTTCGCGTCCGGGATGGCTGCCCGCGCATATTCCTCGAAGGCAGCTTTCCGGTCGCCGAGGCCTTCCTGGATCTGGGCCGCTAGATAATGAGCGTCACCGCTGCGCGGATCACCCCTGAGAGCGCCCTGCACCTCGATGATAGCGTGGCTGTAGTCCTTCCGCGCGTAGAGATCCTGTGCGGCTTTGAGGTGGGCCGCGGTCTCGGCCGGGGACACCTTTTCCTTGCAGCCCGCGAGGACGAGCATTGAGGCCATAGCGATGAAAAACGGACGCGTGCGCATTGCTCGACCCGAAACTAGCAAAAATATCGAACAACTAGGATGGTGTTTCCGCCGTTGATGCAAGTCACTCTGCAACTTGGCGGTTTAAACTTTGCGAAGAGAATGTGACACCGGCATTACATGGCGGTCCGAAAGCCGGCGCGCCGGAACAGCCGTCCGCGTTCCGAGAAGAGCACCAGAGCGAGCGCCAGCAGACCGTAGCCAAGAAATCCGATCTCGAGCGGCCGGGTGGTCCCGTCAAAATGCTGGCCCACAATGAAGCCGAGCGCGGCCCCTCCGGCAGTTGTCGCGAACCCCTGCACGGAGGATGCGGTTCCGGCCACATGGCCGAGAGGTTCCATGGCGAGCGCGCCGAAGTTTGACGCAACCAGACCGAAACAGAACATGGTCAGCGCCTGAAGGATTGCAAAGCTCCAGAGCGACTCATGCCCCGCGATGACAATGGCCAGGTGGACCACGGCAACCGTGATGAAGCCAATTAGGGCGCTATGCGATACGCCCCGGGTCCCGACGCGTCCGACAACTCGCGAATTCAACAGCGACGCCAGGGCCATGAAGAAAGCGATTCCGGCGAAGAAAACCGTAAAGAGGCGCGGTGCCTGGAAGGTTTCGACGAAGATCTGCTGTGCCGAGTTCACAAAGCCGAAAAGTCCACCCATGATGAACATCATCGCCAGCATATAGCCGACTGCATTCCGCGTCGTGAGACTGATCCGGAACGCCTCGAGGATGCGATCGGGCCTGATCGGCAAACGATCGTCGGGATGGAGCGTCTCGGGCAGCCGAAGGACGACCCACGACGTGACGAAGATACCGAACAGCGCCAAACCCCCGAAAATGCCGCGCCAGGGGAAGACCAACATAATGATCTGGCCGATGGACGGCGCGAGAATCGGCACAGCCAGGAACACGATGAACGCGAGGGACATCACGCGCGCCATCTGATTGCCCGAATAGGAGTCGCGGACGATAGACACGACCAGCACGCGTGTGGCCGCCGAACCGATGCCCTGGCACACCCTGGTGAGTAACAGCGCCTCGAACGACCAGGCCACGGAGGCGACCAGGCTTGTGACCACATAAAGCACGAGGCCACAGATCAGCACCGGCCTGCGCCCGAACCTGTCGGAAAGCGGACCATAGATGATTTGCGAGACGCCGAACGAGAGAAGATAGCTGGTGACGATCCACTGCTGCTGATTGCCGGGCGGGATGCCGAGCGAGCGCG
>JAATFR010000038.1 GCA_015655095.1 Hyphomicrobiales bacterium
GGCGGCGAGGAGTTCGTGGCTGTGCTGCCCGGCTGCGATATCCCGCGCGCATACGGGCTTGCCGAAAAGCTGCGCGCTTCAATCGTCGAGGATCATCTCGCCTATGGCCTTGGCATTAACGAACCCGTGACCGTGTCCATCGGCGTTTCCGCAGGCCGGGAGAACGTGCCGCTGATGGACGCCATCGATGAAGCAGATCAGGCCCTTTACGCAGCCAAAAACGGCGGGCGCAATCAGGTCCGGATTTTCGGGTACCCTTAAGCTATCACGCCACCGGCTCCAGCAGGAAATGCCGGCCCTGCCGGTCCTCAATCTCGATAATCCATATGTCGGGATCGAAACCGCGCTGGCGCTCCAGATAGGCTTCGGCCTTCTCGTCGCTCACCGGCTCAGGCCCCGTGCCTCTTGCCCACATGGGTTCGCCGTCAAGGGTGCGGCTCTGGCTGAACACAGTCGCCATGCCATCCAGCGTATTGAGCTTGACGAAGATGCTGCCGCCGGTCGCATCGCCCCGCCGCACCACCATGGCGGCCGCTCCGCTTACTTCCGCCCGGCGAATCAAAGCATGCGCGTAAATATCCGAGGTAAGGCGAACAACCATTGGAAAACACCTTTAACAGGGCCGCAAGGCTGGTATCCGGGCGTTACAGGGCTTTCAGCACCCATAAACCACTCTATTTCCCGCCAAATATAACGTGTTGAAAGCATTTCGCGACATGCGCCTGAAATATGGGCACACTGATCTGATAATTTCACTATTTGTTGCGCCAGACTGTGAAGATTGCTAGACTTGCGCTTGAATTCATTACCCTTTTCTTCATGGGTGCGCGGGAACAGGACCACAGCCTTGTTCACACGTTTCGGGGGCGCTTATGCGTTTTGATCTTGCTTGCTCTGTCATCACAGGCCCGGATCGCGGATCCGTTGACGCCGTGAGACGAAAGGCCGCGACATGTACCGTCGCCTTCGCTCTGGCGCTGACCTTGCTCACCGGCTGCTCCTTTCTGGACAAGCAGACGGCCAGCACCACACCGGCCCCTGCCGCCAAACCCGTAGCCACACAGCCCAAAGCCAACACCATCGCCACCAGCGTCAACCCGACCGATCTGGCGGTGATGCTGTCGTCTGCGGGCCAGCCGCTTGTCGAAGGCATTCCGATCCCGATCCCCTCGCCGCGAGAGCGCTCGATCGCCAGCGCGCCGGGTGTTCAGGTCGCCTCGATCGATCCTTCCGCGGGCCTGACAAGTTCGCTGCTGCGCCCGGCAATCACCGGCAATGCCCAGAACTATGCGCTCTATTTCAAGAACGTCGATCTTGCCGGCGCCGCCCCGCTGAAGACGCCCAAGCAGGTGCGCGGCGCGCTCGCGACCATGCGCTTCAGCGACGCCCATGCGCTGGCGGTCGGCTGGTATTCCTATCAGGGCCACATCGCGGCACAGGATCCCGTCTTCCGTAAAGGCGTGGAGGACACCGTCGCCAAGGTCGGCAAGGACGAATTCCTCGCGAGCCTCACCAACAACGTCAATTTTGCGATGAGCCTGCCCGGCGCCGTCAACGCCCAGAAAGCGGTTATGGCCTCCATCGCCCAGGACGACCGGCGCATGAGCGCGGTCGCGTCTAAATTCACAGAAGCCACCCGGGTCATGGGCTCCAGCAAATGGGGCATGATAACCCCGCTGCCGCCTGAATTCACCGCCGTGCCGCCGGTGCAAGAGGCCGCTGCCAGCTGGCTTGATACGCTGAAAGCCGGCCTGCGCTACGGGATGGCGGAGCTTGCGCCGGTCACGCCCGCCGAAGCCGCCGCCCATATGGTTATGGAGCGCATCCTGATTGTCGGCGCGCGCGATATCGTGCTCGGCAAGGTTGGCGGCAACACCCCGCCTCTCTACGCTTCCGATCCCGATACGGTGCAATGCCTGACCTGGGCGCGCCTCAATCTCAGCCAGTGTCTCGCCGCCGCGCGTTACCCCTCGGAAGAAGCCTATTGCACAGGCAAACATGCCGTCGAGGAAGTCCGTTCCTGCCTGTCGGCCGGTTTCCCCGCAGGCGCGGTTCAGGCGGCCTATAAGTAGCCGCCTCTGGTCCCTCCTTACACTTTCCCCGTTTGCCCCCTATATCTGGGGCGAATGGAGGCTGAGAGCCTATGCCGATTAATGATCTTGTCGACGATTTCGCCTTCCTTGAGGATTGGGAAGACCGCTACCGCTATGTCATCGA
>JAATFR010000305.1 GCA_015655095.1 Hyphomicrobiales bacterium
CGTCGCCCAGACTGTCATCGTCCGCGGGCACAACCGGCATCAGCGACAGACGGTCCGCCACCCGGATGATGCGAGCCAGGTTTTCGATCCGCTCCATATTGCGGGCGACCCAGTAGAGATTATCGGCGGTGCGGCTCAACATGTCGGTACCCTTTCGGGAAACGCAGAGAAATTTTTTCCAGATGCCCACGCCCGATCATCAGCGTGATCATTTTTCATTCAGCACCCAGGTGTCCTTGGTTCCGCCACCCTGGCTGGAATTGACCACAAGCGAACCTTCGCGGAGCGCCACGCGGGTAAGCCCGCCCGGCACCACGCGGATTTCCGAGCCTGCCAGCACGAAAGGCCGCAGATCGACATGGCGGGGCGCCACGCCATCATCGACAAAGGTGGGGCAGGTGGAGAGCGCCAACGTCGGCTGGGCGATGAACTGATCCGGCTGGGCCTTGACGCGCAGCGCATATTCATCGCGCTCGGCCTTTGTCGATTTCGGCCCGATCAACATGCCGTACCCGCCCGAACCATGGACTTCCTTAACCACCAGCTCGTGCAGGTTTTCCATCACATATTTATATTCATCAGGCTTGTTGCACTGAAAGGTCGGGACATTGCGCAAGATCGGCTTTTCGCCCAGATAGAACTGGATCATTTCCGGCACATAGACATAGGTCGCCTTATCGTCGGCGATGCCCGAGCCGACCGCATTGGCGAGATTTATATTGCCGGCCCTATAAGCGCTCATCAACCCCGGCACGCCAAGCACGGATTCAGGATTAAAGACCAGCGGGTCGATGAACTCATCATCCAGACGCCTGTAGAGAACATCGACGCGCCGTGGACCTTCGGTCGTGCGCATATAGACGATGTCATCCTTCACATAGAGATCCGGTCCCTCGACCAGTTCGATACCCATCTGGTCGGCGAGGAAGGAATGCTCGTAATAGGCGCTGTTATAGATGCCGGGAGTCAGCAGCGCGACCGTGGGCTCGTTCTCGCAGTTGCGCGGCGCAACAGAGGACAATGTATAAAGCAGATCATCACAATAATGATCGACCGGGGCTACATTGTAGCGCGAGAAGAGATCGGGAAAGAGCCGCATGGTGATTTCGCGGTTCTCCAGCATATAGGAGACACCCGATGGCGTGCGGCAATTATCCTCCAGCACATAGAACTCGTCGGGACCAACGCGAACCATGTCGATGCCCGCTATATGGGTGTAGATGTCGCGCGGCACCGAGACGCCCTGCATCTCGTGACGGTAAGTCGCATTCATCAGCACCTGATTTCCGGGGATAAGCCCCGCCTTCAGGATTTCCTGTTTGCCATAGACGTCGGCGATGAAAGCGTTGAGAGCGCGGACACGCTGGACCAGCCCCGATGAAATCCGCTTCCATTCCTGCGCCTCGATGATGCGGGGAATAATGTCGAAAGGAATGATCCGTTCCGGATCTCCGCCTTCTCCATAAACGGCGAACGTAATGCCGGTTCTGCGAAAGAAGGTCTCCGCCTCATCCCGCCGAAGCGCGAGCATGTTTGGCGGGGTCTCTGCGAGCCATTCGCTGAGTTTACGGTAGGCGGGCCGAACGCTGCCCTGACCGGAACCCATTTCGTCGAAGATGGCCGTGAGGATGTCTGAGGCCATCGCTACTCCCATTGCGGCGCACCAGGCGCTTCTAATCTCACTCCCCTGCAGAGCAAATCCGGTGCCATTCGGATAAGGGGAACCACTGACATTAAATCTAAATTTAGGCAGCTAACGCTAGCATAGGAGTTTAATCACGGGAGGGAATATCAATCGCTCGATCCAGCCCGGCGAAATGAAGGCGGCTGTTTGTGCCGCCCACACCCGGGCATTGCGCCCGCTGCCCCGTCAACAAGCCCCGGATAAGAGCCATTCAACTGTCATAAAACTGAAGTGGGCTGACCGGGAAACGGACTTCATCTCCGGCCGTTACCCGGGCGGGTGCCGTCCATAGGCAAGGGCCTGGAAACGGAGATGATCAGGCTGGAGAATATGACCACCACCGGCAACCTTCTGATTGATCCATTTGTTCAACGAGCGTTCAAACGCACAATTTTTAGCCATATCCTCGCGGCACCATCAGCGCGCCGTGCCCAGTTTATCGGCACATGCCTTTCTGAACCCGCGAGAGGGTCTCCCGGTTCCTACTGCTGGATACGATCAAGCAGATCGCTGTCGGCATAACCATCGGCGGGCAAACCGATCGACTGCTGATAAGCGCGCACGGCCTTGCGCGTATTGGCACCGAGGATGCCATCCGCCTGACCGGGGTTATAGCCTTTCGCGGCCAACCGGGTCTGGAGCGCTATCCGTTCGGAAAGCGACAGGGGCCGGTCGCCCCGTGGCCATGACGCCACAATGCCCGGACGCCCCCTCATCGCGTCCGCGAGCAGCGAAACCGCCAGACCGTAGGATGTCGAATTATTGTAAGTGAGAATCATCCGGTAATTGTTCAGGACGATGAAAGTCGGCCCCCGATAGCCTGCCGGGAGCAGGATGGCGGCGGGAGCATTCTGTTCCTTTACGCCGAACCCGTCGCCATTGATCTGGCGGACGCCCAGGGCCGCCCATTCCCGCACAGTTTTACGCGATGCCGGATCAGCCTGGGCATAATCGAACCCCTTGGGCAGACGCACCTCATAACCCCAGCGCCCGCCCGTTTCCCAACCCGACATCTTGAGATAATTGGCGGTCGAGGCCAGCGCATCGGCGGTGCTCTGCCAGACATCGCGGCGGCCGTCGCCGTCGAAATCGGCGGCGTAACGGTTATAAGTAACCGGAATGAACTGGGTTTGCCCCATGGCCCCCGCCCAGGAACCAACGAGGCCGTCGCGCGTGACATCGCCATGCTGGAGAATTTCGAGGGCTGCTATGAGCTGGCTCTGGCCATAGGCCACCCGCCGCCCCTGATAGGACAGGCTGGCAAGCGAGCGGACCACGCTCTTCCTGCCCATGACGCGCCCGAAGCCAGATTCGATGCCCCAGATCGCCACCAGCGTATAACGGTCCACCCCGTAGCGCTGCTCGATCCTGTCCAGCAATTCCTTGTTGGCTTCGATCAGCTGGCGGCCGGTCGCGATCCGGTCTGGAGAAACAATGCGATCAATATAGACCCAGATCGGGCGGTTGAATTCGGGCTGGGCCGAATCAGCCGCAAGAATCGATGGATCGGGCTCGATCCCCGCCAGCGCGGCATCATAAATCTCCGGGCGGATGCCCTGGGAGATCGCCACATCGCGGAACTTTGCCTTCCAGCTCTGATAATCCCCCTCATTGATCACCGGCACGGCAGCGGGAGGCTCGCTGGCCGGGGCAGCGGCAGGCGCGGTCTGGGCGGCGGTCACCGGCGGGGTCGCGCCCGCACAGCCTGCCAGCGACACCGCCAGCAGACACGTTACAGCCATTCTCCCGAATTTGCCTGTTGCCCGCATTTGTACCCCCATTTGCTTTTCACATCAGCCTCCTGATAAGGCCCCTTGCTATCTCGCCCGCAAGCGGAAAATGCAGCAAACCGAAGACAGTCTTTAATGAACCCGCCCTGTTTGTGAATGTTAAACCGGTATCGCGGGAGCGAGAGTCGTCATAAAGTCCGTGCGGTTCAGGCGTGCCGGGCCATTTGCGGGGATTTGGGAGAGCGGGTTTGAGCACATTGGTGACAGGCGGGGCAGGCTACATCGGCAGCCACATGGTTCTGAATCTGGCCGAGGCCGGAGAAGAGGTCATCGTCGCCGATAACCTCACCACAGGTTTTGCCTGGGCCCTTCATCCTTCTGCGTTTTTCGGTCAGGGTGACATCGCAGACGAAGCCTTCCTCGACAGGCTGATCACGGAGCACCAGATAAAATCCGTCATTCACTTCGCCGGGTCGATCGCCGTCGCCGAATCGATGGCCGACCCGTTGAAATATTATCTTAACAATACGGCCAACTCCCGCACCCTGATCGAGCGCGCGGTCCGGGGGGGAGTCGAGAATTTCATTTTCTCCTCAACCGCGGCAGTTTACGGCGCATCGCAGGGGGATCTGGTGGATGAAAACGCGCCCCTCAATCCGCTTTCTCCCTATGGCGCTTCCAAACTGATGACGGAATGGATGCTGCGCGATGCGGCAGCGGCCCACGGCCTTCGATATGCCGCATTGCGCTATTTCAACGTGGCGGGCGCCGACCCGAAGGTACGCACAGGCCAGTCAAACGCCAGCGCCATGCCCCTGATCAAGGTCGCGGTCCAGGCCGCGCTCGGTCTGCGTGGCCATATCGAGATTTTTGGCGAGGATTACCCTACGCCCGACGGAACAGGCGTGCGCGACTACATCCACGTCACAGACCTCGTCAACGCCCATTCGTCCGCCTTGACCTATCTGCGTGATGGCGGCGCAAGCTTTGTCGCCAATTGCGGTTACGGTCATGGCTTTTCGGTAAATGAGGTGCTGTGCTCGGTCGAGCGCGTCTCCGGCAAGAAACTCGACATCCGCCATGGCCTACGCCGCGCCGGCGACCCGGGCCGGCTTGTCGCCAATCCAGCCCGCATCAAGACGCTGGTCGACTGGCAACCCATCTACGATGATCTCGACACTATTGTGGCCCACGCCCTCGCCTGGGAGGAAAGGCTGGCTTCGACCCGCAGGAACATCCTGAGTGGCAAATACTGAAACAAACGGCCGCCCAGGCCGCCTGTTAGACAATGATTAATGATTTTCAGCTACGGTGAGCAACGCAAACATCATCTTGACTTCAAGAATAAGGGTCCGGGTTATACCTTATGAGAAATATCCCCGTCGTCGATGATCGCATCGCCGCTTCGAGCCCATGCAACCATTTCAGAGAAGACGCAGAAGAAGCCGACCCAGTTTTTCATTTGGAATCTGCGATCAAAGGCTATCCGCCCCTCGTCCTTCTTCTGGTCTGGATTATCTCCATTGCTGTAAGCTGGGGAGTTGTGATCGAATTCACAATATTCATCAGAACAGCATTACTGGACCTGACGTAGAGAAAACAGCTCCACGGTTGCCTCCCTTACAGTTTTCCGCTTTGGAGGGGGCATCTACTCCGCGGCACTGGCCTGGTCGGGAACCCGGCCATATATATCGTCAAAACGCACGATATCGTCTTCGCCAAGATAGACGCCTGACTGAACCTCAATGAGGCTCAAAGGCTCCGTGCCAGGATTTTCAAGCCGGTGCCGGGTTTCAACGGGAATGTAGGTCGATTCGTTTTCATTGAGGATCATGACATTGTCACCGACCGTGACCCGCGCCTGGCCGCGAACCACCACCCAGTGTTCCGCACGCTTGTAATGCATCTGGAGCGAGAGCGAGGCGCCGGGATAGACCATCAGATGCTTGACCTGGTGACGTTCGCCAGAAGTGACGCCTTCATAATAGCCCCAGGGCCGATAGACACGCCGGTGCAGATCAGCCTCGCCGCGGCTCGCGCTCCGCAATTGCTCCACGATCTTTTTCACGTCCTGCACCCTGTCGCGATGCGCAACGAGCACCGCATCATCGGTGGCGATGACGACCACATCGTCGATGCCCACCAGAGCGACGAGGCCTGACTCCGCCCGGACATAATTATTGCTGGCATCCTGCGTGAGAACGTCGCCACTGACGACGTTTCCGTCCTTATCCTTTTTGCCGATGTCCCACAGCGCGGACCAGCTGCCGACATCGCTCCAGCCGATGTCGGCCAGAACCACGGCTGCGTCCTTCGTATGCTCCATCACCGCATAGTCGATGGAGTCGGCAGGGCAGCTTTCAAAAGCCTCAGGCTGAAGGCGCAGAAAATCGAGATCGCGCGTCCCCTTGAGCGTGGCCTCCGCAGCGCCCGCCACGATCTGCGGGCAATAAAGCTTCATTTCTTCAAGTATGCGATCGGCCCCGAACATGAACATGCCGGAATTCCAGCTATAGCCCCCATCCGCCAGATAGGCCCGGGCCGTCTCCAGATCCGGCTTCTCCACGAATTCGGCAACAGTGAAACCCTCGCCTGCAACGTCCCCCCGCCGGATATAGCCATAGCCTGTTTCAGGCTGGGTTGGCACGATACCAAAGGCAACCAGCTTGCCCGCTCGCGCAAGCGCCGCGCCTTTGGCGACAACAGCATGGAAGACGGAAAGTTTCTCGATGTGATGATCGGCGGGAAGAACCAGCAAAATACCCTTTGGGTCCTTTGCCTGAATAAAAGTGGCCGCGGCCGCAATCGCAGGCGCGGTATTTTTCCCGACCGGCTCCAGCAAATGAGCAGCGGCACCGACGCCCATGTCCTGAAGCTGCTGGGCAATGATGAACCGATGCTCGTTGTTCGATACGATAAGGGGCGGCGCATACTCAAACCCGCCCGTCACCCTGGAGACGGTTTCCTGAAGCATGGTGCGCTCGGTCAGCAATGGCAGCAACTGCTTGGGAAACAGTGATCTGGACGTGGGCCAGAGGCGCGAACCAACACCACCTGAAAGAATAACTGGATAGATCATAGCCGTCCTCTGGGTGGGCTCAGAACATCAAACCGATTTAAGAATCCATTCTTTTATAACTTTACATTGAATGCCAAGCTCTTTCATCTTGAATCATGCAATGCAACATATACGAGATCATCTTGCCCCCGAAAGTATCCACCAACCCCGCATCAATAAAGGTAAGTTTTTAACTATATCCACCCCTACCAGCCCGGGCCTGCTTGATGGCAAGAAAGATTTCGTGCGACACGAATGGCATTTCCGACAATCTTCGACATCCGCTTGCAAGACCGGCCACAAATCAGATGAGGATGCGTAATCCCTATGAGTATCGAGACGACGCGCAAAAAAGTGAGAACGGTGGTTTTTCCGGTTGCGGGGCTAGGCACCCGCTTTCTTCCCGCCACCAAGGTCATCCCGAAGGAAATGCTGACAGTAGTCGACAAGCCGCTTATCCAGTATGCGGTGGAGGAAGCCCGCGAAGCTGGAATCGAGCATTTTGTCTTTGTAACCGGGCGCGGCAAGGGGGCCATGGAAGATCATTTCGATCTGGCCTTTGAACTCGATGCAACGCTTCAGGCCCGCAACAAGCTGGCCGAAATTGAACTCCTGAAAGAAAGCCGGCTGCTGCCCGGCACCTCCTCGTTCGTGCGCCAGCAGGAGCCTCTCGGTCTTGGTCACGCGGTCTGGTGCGCGCGTGATATTGTCGGCGACAATCCTTTTGCCGTGATTCTGCCGGACGATCTGGTCCATGCTGAAAAGGGCTGTCTCGCCCAGATGGTCGAGGCTTATGAGCAGGTCGGCGGCAATATTGTCGCGGTTGAAAATGTGCCTCGGGAAGATGTTTACAGGTATGGCGTACTCAGCCCCGGCGCGGAAAAGGGAGCGCTGGTCGAGGTCAAGGGACTGGTCGAGAAGCCGAAAGTGGAAGAAGCGCCTTCTACCCTTTCCATCATCGGGCGATATATTTTGCAGCCTGGAATTTTTTCCATTCTGGAGAAAGGGCAGCGCGGCGCAGGTGGCGAAATCCAGCTCACAGATGGCATGGCGCAACTGATCGGAGGCGCGCCATTCCACGGCCTGCGCTTTGACGGCACTCGTTATGACTGCGGCGACAAGGTTGGCTTTTTACACGCCAATGTCGCCTACGGGCTGGCGCGGCCAGATATTGCCGCCAAATTCGGCCCTGCCCTGAAGGGCTTTCTCGCCGGGAAACTGTGACCACAGGAAATGTGAGCGACCACCCCGATCGCGGAAGTGTCCGCCCCGGGACGACGACAAACCAGATTTCAAAACAAGTTGCTTCGATCCCCGGGGGGCATCG
This sequence comes from Hyphomicrobiales bacterium, assembly GCA_015655095.1. Classification (GTDB taxonomy): domain Bacteria; phylum Pseudomonadota; class Alphaproteobacteria; order Parvibaculales; family Parvibaculaceae; genus JAATFR01. Next base: position 7,800 of record JAATFR010000305.1, read on the forward strand.
CGAGCTTAGCTGTACAAAGGGTTGCATATGAAAATCGCGATGATCGGAACAGGTTACGTGGGTCTTGTAACAGGGGCCTGTCTTGCAGACCTTGGACATCACGTGACCTGCGTGGACCGGGACACCGCCAAGATCGACTTTCTCAAGAACGGCGGCATTCCGATTTATGAGCCCGGCCTCGACACTGTCATCGACCGTAACGAGAAGGCCGGTCGCCTCGCC
>JAATFR010000173.1 GCA_015655095.1 Hyphomicrobiales bacterium
GCGTGCGGCCCAGCAGGTGGCGCTTTTCCCAGTGGGCGGCGGTTTCATCTTCGAGCCGGTGTTTCAGGAAACCCTTGTAGGCGTCGATATTGCCGGGGTGGTTGGCCTGGGCGAAGAAGCGCCGGAAACGCTCGTAGCTTGGCAGATGACCTGCGGCGGCGAGCTTGAGGCGGGTCAGCGCCACATGGGCGGGGTTGAGATCGACCGCCGTGATCCGGCGTGGATTGGCGAGCAGGTAGCACATCACGTTGCAGCCGCCCGAGGCGATGGTGACGATATGGCTATCGGGCTGCACGTCCAGCGCTTCAAGGTCAATATCGGGGTCTTCCCAGATCTGGGAATAGACGAGGCCCGAAAACAGCGCCGTGAACAGGCGTTCCTGCATGCCGCCCTTCGAGATGGCCCGGTGCTGGTGCACCGCCTTGTGCAGAAGGTTTCCGCCTGCCGGTGTTTCGGCTGCGCGCGCGCTCTCCATCGGCATTGAAGCTCCTGTCCCACTTGTGCTGAGCCAAGGGCCTATAATGATTTGATGAAGAACATGTGACTGTTGGAATTTAGTCGTCGCCGCCCGGCCTCACGGTGCGCAGGCGTTTGATGGTCCCGGTCCGGGTTTTTTCTTCCAGCCGGCGCTTTTTCGAACCCAGGGTCGGCTTTGTTGGTACACGGAACCGGGGCTGAAGCGCGGCGCGCGCGATCATCTCGACGAGGCGGGCAAGCGCGTCCTTGCGGTTGGCTTCCTGTGTACGGAAGCGGTTCGCCGTGATGACGATCACCCCGTCTTTTGTCAGGCGCGCGCCCGCGATGGTTTCGAGCCGCGCCTTCACCCGTTCGGGGAGTGAGGGCGAGTGGCGGACGTCGAAGCGCAACTGGGCGGCGGTCGAGACCTTGTTGACGTTCTGTCCACCCGGCCCGCCCGCCCGGATGAACGTCAGCGAAATCTCGTCATCCGCGAGCGCCAGCCTGTCATTGATCTCGATCATGGCTGGTCAGGCGCTCTGGCGGTGATGGAGAGGGCGTGGATCGGGTTGCCGATCAGTTCGCCCAGCGCGCTCGTCACCAGCCTGTGGCAGGCGACCCGGCTTTGCCCGCGGAAGGCTTCGGCGGTGATCGTCACCCTGAAATGGGTCTCGCCGCCCTCGCGCGCGCCGGCATGACCCTTGTGCTTGTGGGATTCATCCTCCACTTCCAGCGCGACAGGATGAAGCAGGCTGGTCAGTTTTTGCTCGATCTGGTTGGCAACGCTCATTTTCGCTCTCCGCTTTCGGGCAGGTTCCGGACAAGCCGGTTGTGCAATTCCTTGTTTTGGGCGTGGCGGCCCCCCATAATCAAGCCCCCAAAAGCGAAACGGGGCCGAAACGGCGGCGGCCTTGCCAACCAGAGCTCTGATGACCAGCAATTCGAAATATTTTGATTCGATCCGCATCTCGACGCGCAAGGGACGAGGGGGCTCCTCTGCGCCCAGTCCCGAGATCGTCAAGCATGTCTGCGAATGGGCGGGTTGCAAGGAAGCGGGTACCCACCGCGCGCCCAAGGCGCCAATGGCGGGGGAGGCCCCGGCATTCCACCATTTCTGCCTGCGTCACGTCTCGGAATACAACCGCAATTATGATTTCTTCAAGGGCATGCCCGAGGATGAGGTTTCGCGCTTCCAGAAGGATGCGCTGACCGGCCACCGGCCGACCTGGGGTATGGGGCAGAACGCCTTTTCATCGGCCGCCCGGGCGCGGGCCGCAGGCACCGACAGGGCGCCGTTCGGCGATCCGTTCGAGATTTTCGAGGGTGCGGCAGGGACTGGCGGCGGGGCCCGGCGCAAGCCACAGGCCCGCAAGCCGCGCGCGCTGGAGCGCCAGGCGCTGGAAACGCTGGGTTTCGAGGACACCCCAACCTTGAACGAGATCAAGGCCCGGTATAAGGAATTGGTCAAGCGTCATCATCCGGATGCCAATGGCGGGGACCGCTCGTCGGAAGAACAGCTCCGGAAAGTCATCCAGGCTTATGACTATCTGAAAAAGAGCGGCTTCGTCCCGCCAGCCGGCGCAAAGCCCGGTACGAAGTCAGGATCGAAATGACCGGTGGCCGGATGCGGCCAGCCTCGGATGAGAACAAAGGTGATAGGCACGATGAGTAGTGAAGCGAGTGGCGGCGGACTGTCCCAGGCCCTTCCCGACAAGAAGGTTTCCGTCCGCGACCTGTTCAAGATCAATGTCGATATGGACGTTCCGGCCTTTTCCGAGTCGAACGAATATGTGCCTGATCTCGATCCCGACTATCTGTTCGACCATGACACCACGCTGGCGCTGCTGGCGGGCTTCGCCTTCAACCGGCGCGTGATGGTGCAGGGCTATCACGGTACGGGCAAATCCACCCATATCGAGCAGGTTGCCGCCCGCCTCAACTGGCCGTGCATTCGCATCAACCTCGACAGCCACATCTCGCGCATCGATCTCGTCGGCAAGGACGCGATCGTGCTGAAGGAAGGCAAGCAGGTCACCGA
>JAATFR010000089.1 GCA_015655095.1 Hyphomicrobiales bacterium
CCTGCCTTGTCAGCATGCTGGCCTCCATCCTTTGCGGGGTTGAGCTTTTCCGGCGAGCCAGGCGCCCTTTCTCGCCCATCGCGCTTCTCACAATCGTCGGCTTTACCGCCGAGTTCCTTGCCCAGTTTGCCCGCGGCCTGCTTGCCTTTCTCCACGAGGCGCAAGGCCCGTCGTTGTTTGACGTTTCCCCTCTCACGGCCACCACCCTGGGTGTCGCGAGCCTTGCTCATCTCATCTGGAATTTCTCGCTGATCGGGCTGATTTCGGAACTGTCGCACCTCAATATGTATGAGCTGGCCAATACCGACCCCCTGACCGGCACCGCCAATCGCCGCTGTCTGATGGACCGGCTCACCCGCGCCTTCCTGCCCCATGACAAAGTACAACAGGTCACACTGCTGTTGATCGACCTCGACCATCTCAAGGAGATCAACGACCGGTATGGACACGAAACGGGGGACCACATTCTTCAGCTCGTCTCGACCGAAATTAGCCTAAACCTGCGCAGGGATGATGTTCTTGGCCGTTTGGGCGGGGATGAGTTCTGCGTCATTCTGCAGGGCATGAGCGGGGATGAAGCCGTCATCGTAGCAGAGCGTATCCGCCAGCAGATCGCGGCCCTGCAGTGGCCGGCCAAGGGTACCCTGATCTCGCCAACCGTCAGCATCGGGGTATTATCCATCGCCCCCGACGCCAATATGACGGAAGCGCTTGGCGAAGTGGACGCAAGGCTTTATTCCGCCAAGCAGACTGGTCGGAACCGGGTCGTTTCGATTCTTCCGCCAGCCTCGGGGCAGCGCAACATCCAGGACTGAGTTTTACCGCTCCACAAACGCCTTTTCGATCGCGAAATGGCCCTGGACAGTATGGCTGGCTTCCGACATGTGAAGCTCAGCCAGAATGACCCGGAAATCTTCCAGCATGTCCGGGCTGCCGCAGAGCATGACGCGGTCATTTTCCGGGTCAAGCACGGGCAGGCCGAGATCATCGAACAGCTTGCCGCTTCGCGTCAGATCTGTGATGCGCCCCTGATGGTGGAACGGCTCGCGGGTGACGGTCGGGTAATAGAGGAGCTTTTCGGCCGCCTGCTCTCCGAAGAACGGATTCTTGGGCAGCTCCTTCGTGATCCAGTCCATATAGGCCAGTTCCTTGACCGTGCGGCAGCCATGGACCAGCACAACCTTCTCATAAAGGTCATAGACCTCTGGGTCCTTGATGATGCTGAGGAACGGCGCGAGGCCTGTGCCCGTGGCCAGCAGATAAAGGCGCTTGCCGGGCAACAGATCCCCTGTGATCAGCGTGCCTGTGGCCTTGCGCCCAACCAGCAGTTCATCGCCCACTTTCATGTGCTGAAGGCGCGAGGTGAGCGGACCGTTGGGCACCTTGATGCTGAAAAACTCCAGCGTTTCTTCATAGTTCGCGCTGGCCAGACTGTAGGCCCGCAACAGCGGCCGCCCATCGACCTGAAGCCCGATCATGGCGAACTGGCCATTGAGAAACCGGAAGCCCGGATCACGCGTCGCGGTAAAGCTGAAGAGCGTGTCGGTCCAGTGATGAACGGACAAAATCGTCTGGTGATAGAAATTGCTCATCGAAGATGCTTGCACCCTGGCTATGGACCGACGCCCGGCGAAGCACGCGGGCACTATTCAACAGCGAACAGATGTTGTTTTTCCAAAAAGACGCTCGCCATGTGGAGAAATAGCAACGCCTTTGCAAAAAAACAAGGAATGTCTGGCAGAACGTTGCCGGGCGTGACAAACCGTCCCCACGGGAGCAGGTATTCCATATGAGTCACCATCAAACAAGCCGCCGCACTTTCCCTCCCCTGTCTCTATCGCGTCTCTTTCAGAGCTGACAAGTCGGATGAACGCTCAAGCCGCCCCTCCCCGTCAATCCAGGCCTCCGGGCATACGGATCGAAAATCTGACCGTGTGTTTCGGCGATAAAACCGTTTTCGATAACCTCTCCCTCGAGATTGAGGGGGGAACCTTTGTGGCCTTGCTCGGCCCCAGCGGCATCGGCAAGACGAGCCTGCTCAAAACCATCGCCGGCCTGACCCCACCAGCAGCAGGCCGCGTGGCCGCCAGCGACGGCGCGTCCCTTGCCCACCGCATCGCCTATATGGGACAGCAGGACCTGCTGTTTCCATGGCTCAGCGTACTGAACAATGTGATGCTGGGTGCGCGCCTGCGCGGGGAAAAGCCGGAACCGGACCGCGCCCGCCAGTTGCTTGCCGAGGTCGGCCTTGCCGAGCGGGCCTCCGCGTTGCCCAAAACATTATCCGGGGGCATGCGCCAGCGCGTCGCCCTCGCCCGGACGCTTTATGAAGGCCGCCCGGTTCTGCTGCTCGATGAACCCTTCTCGGCGCTCGATGCCGTCAACCGCGCCCGCCTTCAGGAGCGCGCCGCAGAGCTGTTGCAAAACCATACGGTCCTGCTCATCACTCACGATCCGATGGAGGCCTGCCGCCTGAGCCACCAGTTGCGGGTGATGACCGGTTCTCCGGCCACGGTGGGCGACCCCATCGATGTGCCGGGCCGACCGCCCCGCATGCCGGATGATCCTGTGCTGCTGTACCTCCAGGCCGAATTGCTGAAACGACTGCTGGCCGGGAGCGAGGCATGAAAAACACGGCTCTTACTATCACCCGTCCCCTCGTGCTCCTTATCGGAACGATCACGCTCTGGCAGGCGGTGGTGATTTTTTTCGCTATCCCCGCCTATCTGTTGCCTGATCCGACAAGCATTGCCGCCGCTTTGTGGAAAGCCCGTGCCAGTCTCTGGTCGAACATGCTCATCACGCTTGCCGAAATCCTGCTGGGTCTGGGCTTCGGCACGCTGGTCGGGGCCGCCACGGCGCTCCTCATGGTGGCGGCAAAGCCTCTGGGGCGCTGGCTAATGCCGGTGCTCGTCATCTCGCAGGCCATTCCAATTACCGCACTCGCACCGCTTCTGGTGCTCTGGTTCGGTTTTGGCATGGCATCCAAGGTGATCGTGGCGATGCTGGTCATCTATTTCCCGGTGACGGCAACCTTTTTCGATGGCCTGCACCGCACCGACGAAGG
>JAATFR010000249.1 GCA_015655095.1 Hyphomicrobiales bacterium
CTGTCGGGCATCGTGCAATATGCCCTTGCGTTTTGGCTCTATCTGATCGGACTGAGGCACCTGTCTGCGAATGCTGCGGGATTGTGGCTGGCACTGACGCCCGTTTTCGGCCTGGCCGGAGCATGGATCTGGCTGAGCGAGGAGCCGAGCAGCATGACGGTGGTGGGTGCGTTACTCATCATCGCGGCGATAGTATTTGGAAATCTGCGTCGGGAGTAAGCGCAGCGTATGACCGTCTGCAAAGGGCTCAAACCGTCGATAGGCCAGCCCCGGCCCGCTCGTCCCATTGCCGGCTGTAGGGCCGGGGCTGGCCGGATTAGTGGGAAATCCCGCTGTCCCGGTCAAGGTCGGGAGCTTCCCGCTCCCGCAACCGTTCCTGCTGTCGCTCTTGCTCCTTCAGGCGTTCGGCCTCCTGCACCCGCTGGCGTTCCTCGGCCTCCCGGCTTTCCTGCAACCGCGCTGTGGCCTCGGCCAGCGTCCCCCGGTCGATCCCTTGCGCGGCCTTTCGTAGTCGCTCGGCCAGACTGCGAGCGGATTCCGGCTCCGGGGTTTGTCCAGGTGCAGCCACGGTATCGGACGCGGTGCGGCTCTGGCGGGCTTCCCATGCCTCGCGCAACCGCGCGGCCAGGTCCTGCCTCCCTTCCCGGCCATCCCGATCCGCAGCCCCGGCATAGGCCAGACCCTGCGCCGCCCCCTCCTGCATCACCGGCCCGAGGCGATCCACCGCCCGCCCGATCCAGTCCCGCACCTGACCGGCCAGAACCTCCGCCACCCGCGCGACCTCGGCCGCCTGTGCCTTGACCTCGCGCCACACCCGGACGGCCGCGACCTCGATGCCGCGTTCTTTCATCTGCCACGCCCCGGCAGACAATTGCGGCAGCGGATCCCGGTCCAGTTCCACCGCCCGCACCGTCTGCCGCAGCGCCTCGGCCTCATCGCCGCGATCATGCGCTGCGGTGGCCCGCTCCTGCGCCTCGATCCGCTGCGCCTCTAGCGTCCGGTGGTCGATCCGCTCATCATGGCCGCATCGCTCAAGGGCGCGGTTGCTCTCCCGCGCCCAGGCCTCACGCCATCCTTCCAGCATCTCGACCGCGTTCCAGTCCCGGTTCTTCGCCCCGAACCCCTCGGGACCGATCTCGCGGGTGGTCAGCAGGATATGGGCATGGTGGTTGCGATCATCGCCTTCGCGCCCCGGCGCATGAAGCGCGATGTCGGCCACCATGCCACGGGCCACGAACTCGCGCTGGCAGAACTCGCGCACCAGCTCGACGCGCTGCCCGTGGTCCAACTCGACGGGCAGAGCCACCCGGATTTCGCGGGCGACCTGCGAATTCTTCCGGGTCTCTGCCGCCTCGACCGCGTTCCACAGCGCCGCCCGGTCCTGCACCCATGCGGGCGCGTTGGCAGGGGCGAGGGTTTCGACGTGATCGACGCCGCCGCGCGCACGGTAATCGAAGGTCAGCCCGGTGCGGTGATCCTCGATCCGTTCGCCCACGCGGTAGGCCGCTGCCGCCGTGGCGCTGCGGCCAGCGGATCGGGAAATCATCGTGGCCCGAAGGTGGTAGATCGCCATTTCTTCGCTGCACTTCGCTAAGGGTTCAAGGGAAATGCAGGGTTCCCTTGCCCACACAAACGCGCAGCGTTTGTATAAGTGGGCACTTCGTGTTTGACACGCTATCCACTACGCGGCACAAATTCAACGGTTGTAACGAGGAAGGGCGAATAATGGCGCGCACCATCGACCAGCAGATCGCAGATGCGCAAGCGAAGCTGGCGCGGCTCAAAACCCGTCAGAAAGCCAGCGACACCCGCCGAAAGATCATCGTCGGTGCCATCGTCACCACCGAGGCCCTGAAAGACCCCAAGATTTCCAAGTGGCTGGCCTCCACCCTGCGCAAGAACGCAACCCGGGACGTGGACCAGAAGGAAATCGCCGGACTGCTGGCCGACCTCGATGCAAGGGCGCAAAGCGCCGGGGCGGGTGAGGCATGAGCGGCAGCACCGATCCGTTTCTGGTTCTGGTCGATGATATTGGCGCTCTGCGCCGACAGATCGAGAACCTGCAACGCACCAGCCTCGACAGGGACGAGGCCGA
>JAATFR010000402.1 GCA_015655095.1 Hyphomicrobiales bacterium
AGGCGGTGTTTTGCCATGATGGGAACAGGGCTCAAGCGTGACATAGGCCGTGGCGCCGCGCGCCAGATTGCCGGCCCTTGCCAGCGCTTCGGTCTCGGCATGGGGCCGCCCACCTGTTTGTGTCCAGCCGCGCCCGACAATCCGTGGCGCCTCGCCTGCGTCCTCGCGCACAACAAGACAGCCAACCGCCGGATTGGGCGCAACCTGCCCCAGACCACGCGCAGCGAGGTTCAGAGCCAGTTTCATGAAGCGCGTATCGTGCGGTCGGATCATTTTGCTCTCGTTCGCCGCCCCCGGGAGCGGCTGGTGAGAAGCTCAGAGATCCTCGTCCTCGTCATCAATCGTCTTGACGGGACCGCTCAGCTCCTCGAGGAACTCCTCGAAATCCTTCGCCTCCCGGAAATTCCGGTAAACCGAGGCAAACCGGACATAGGCGACGGCATCCAGTGAGTGCAGACCTTCCATAACGAGACGGCCGACCACCTGCGAGGGTATCTCCGTTTCGCCCATGCTCTCAAGGCGCCGCACAATCCCCGACACCATACGTTCGATCCGCTCCTGCTCAACCGGCCGTTTGCGCATCGCGACTTGCACGGAACGCATAAGCTTGTCCCGGTCGAAGGGCACCCGGCGTCCACTGGTCTTGATAATCGTCAGTTCGCGCAATTGTACGCGCTCAAACGTCGTGAAACGCCCCCCGCAGGCCGAACAGAACCTGCGCCGCCGGATGGCCGTGTTATCCTCGGTCGGACGTGAATCCTTCACCTGCGTGTCTTCGTTGCCGCAATACGGACAGCGCATGAACGGACGTCCCCCCTGATTTTCGTGCATCAGACCTTGCGGTCAACCATCTGTGTAGACGGGGGCACCAGGCCCCCGTCTGAGACTATATACAGTAATTTCAGCGCGCGCCGCCATAGATCGGGAAACGTTTGCAAAGCTCAAGCACCCGTGCATTGACCGAGGCAATCGCCTCTTCCTTCGCGCCGCCTCCCGCGGCGACGCCGTCCAGCACCTCATTGATCATTTCACCCACAAGCCGGAACTCGGCCACGCCAAAGCCCCTGGTCGTGCCTGCCGGCGTACCGAGGCGTACCCCTGAGGTGATGGTCGGCTTTTCAGGATCGAACGGAATGCCATTCTTGTTGCAAGTGATGCCCGCCTGCTCCAGCTCATGCTCGACAACCTTGCCGGTCAGATTCTTGGGGCGCAGATCGACCAACATCAGGTGAGTGTCCGTGCCGCCCGAAACGATATTCAGGCCCTTTTCCGCCAGCACCGAGGCCAGCGCATGAGCGTTGTCCACGATCGACTGGGCATAGAGCTTGAATTCAGGGCGCAACGCCTCACCGAAGGCAACCGCTTTGCCCGCGATCACATGCATCAGCGGCCCCCCCTGAAGACCGGGGAAGATCGCCGAATTGATCTTCTTCCCGATATCCTCATTGTTGGAGAGAATCATGCCGCCACGCGGGCCGCGCAGCGTCTTGTGTGTCGTGGTGGTCACCACGTCGGCATAAGGCAGCGGGCTCGGGTGGACGCCGCCCGCGACCAGACCCGCAAAATGGGCCATATCGACCATCAGATAGGCGCCGACCTCGTCAGCAATCTCACGATATGCCTTGAAGTCGATGACACGGGGATAAGCCGATCCCCCCGCAATGATGAGCCTGGGCTTGTGTTCGCGGGCAAGATCGCGGACCTGATCATAATCGATCAGGTGATCCTGCTGGCGCACGCCATATTGAATAGCGTTGAACCATTTGCCCGAGAGGTTCGGGGCCGCCCCATGGGTAAGGTGGCCACCGGCGTCCAGACTCATGCCGAGCACCGTATCGCCGGGCTTGATCAGGGCCAGCATGACCCCCTGATTGGCCTGCGAACCCGAATTGGGCTGCACATTGACATAGGCGCAGTCGAACAGCTTTTTGGCACGCTCGATCGCCAGTTCCTCGGCAATATCCACGAATTCGCAGCCGCCATAATAGCGCTTGCCCGGATAGCCTTCGGCATATTTGTTGGTGAGAATGGAGCCCTGCGCTTCCAGAACCGCCCGCGATACGATGTTTTCCGAGGCGATCAGCTCAATCTGGCTCTGCTGGCGGCCGAGTTCCTTGCGGATGGCGGCATAAAGATCAGGATCCGTGTCCGCGACGCCACGGGTGAAGAAGCCCTGATCGTGGCCGGGAGCGTTGTTTGCTTCGACGAGAGACATGAGAAGCTCCTTCCAGGAATGTGTGGTTAACCGCCTGCGCGCCGATGCGACGGAGATTTCGTTGCAGCCAGAGGCTGGGGTCCTTGAGAAAAATCGTTCTGGAGAGCGATCCGCTATAATGGTTGCGACACTCTCGCTTCCTGCGGCTGGTGCTTAGCACATGTAAATGTCAGCGCCAATGAATCGGACATGCTCCGGGCAGACCGCCAAGCTCTTTCTGTCGTTTTTTATAATCCGACCGAAAAGGCTGCACCCCTGGAGATATAAGCCTATTTATCTATTTTTATTGCGCAATCATCTATATATCCCCCAAGTTATACGAGTTAATTCTTCAGAATCTTCTCCAATGCAGGGAATTAGAAAGCATTAACAGTTTAGAACACTACAGCATGTCATGTTTGCCTTGAATAAATAGAATCTTCATTGCTTGCTTCCAAGGCAAGCAAGGGGTAGAGAAGGGTGCAGTTCAATTTTTTTCACATTTATGCTATGCAAAAACAAAGAGGCGGCTGCGGGTCATGACTGACACAATTACAAACGATCTGGCTCATCAAGAAGAGTTGCTTGGGCTCGTATCGGATATCGTTTCTGCCTACGTGAGCAACAACTCTGTCGCCGCAGCTGATTTACCAGGACTGATCAAGTCGATAGCGTCCACTTTATCTCAGCTCTCCCGCAGCGAAGAGCCTGCACAGGAACGTGTTCCCGCCGTGGCGGTGAAGAAGTCGGTAACGCCCGAATTCATCATCTGCCTTGAAGATGGCAAGAAACTGAAAATGCTGAAGCGTTATCTGCGCTCGCAATATGGTCTCTCGCCCGAGGAATATCGCCAGCGCTGGGGTCTTGCGGCAGACTATCCGATGGTCGCCCCCAATTATGCCGAGCAACGCTCACGCCTTGCCAAGCAGATCGGCCTGGGCCGTGGCCCCGCCGTGGAAGCAAAGCCGCGCCGCCGCCGCGCCTGAACCTTTCAGCTATCTGAAATAGCAAAGAACCCGCAGCGATGCGGGCTCTTGTGTTTTGGCATCAGGAAATGTCACGCCGCACGGCGGATATTGCGTCTTGTCCAGACCTTGTCGAGCGCGCTCACAAGATCGCGCATCATATCGTCATCATGGAGCGGCGAAGGTGTGAAGCGCAGGCGCTCTGTGCCGCGCGGCACAGTCGGATAGTTGATGGGCTGGACATACATGCCAAACTCTTCCAGCAACTCGTCGCTGACCTGTTTGCAGATGACCGGATCGCCCACCATGACCGGCACGATATGGCTGTCGCACCAGATCACGGGAATCCCTGCTTCCGCCATCATATGGCGCAGTCGATCTGCGCGCTCCTGATGCAGATCCCGCTCCAGATTGCTCTGCTTGAGATAGCGCACGCTGGCCAGAATGCCCGCCACCAGAACCGGAGCAAGCGAGGTCGAGAAGATAAAGCCCGGCGCATAGGAGCGGATCACGTCGATCAGCACCGAGGAACCGGCGATATAGCCGCCCATGACGCCGAAGCCCTTGGCAAGGGTGCCTTCAATGATATCCACCTTGTCGAGGACGCCATCGCGCTCCGCGATGCCGCCACCGGTCGGCCCGTACATGCCAACAGCATGAACCTCGTCGAGATAGGTCAGCGCGCCATATTTATGGGCGATGTCGCAAATATCCCCGATGGGCGCGATGTCGCCATCCATGGAGTAGACCGACTCGAAAGCGACAATCTTCGGCTTGGCCGGATCGGTCTCGCGCAACAGTTCCTCAAGATGCCTGAGGTCATTATGCTTCCAGACGCGCTTGGCCCCGCCGCCCCGGCGGATGCCCTCGATCATGGACGCATGATTAAGCTCATCGGAAATGATGACGCAGTCGCCAAACACCTTGGCCAGCGTGGAGAGCGTCGCATCATTCGCAACATAGCCTGACGTGAACAGAAGCGAGGCCTCCTTCTGGTGCAGACTCGCAAGTTCGGCTTCAAGTTCGACGTGATAACGGGTCGTTCCCGAAATATTCCGTGTGCCGCCAGAGCCCGCCCCGACCTCCTGAATGGCCTTCTGCATGGCTTCGATGACGACCGGATGCTGGCCCATGCCAAGATAATCGTTGGAGCACCAGTCGATAATATTGCGGGAACCTTTTTCGGTGTGGAAACTGGCGCGCGGAAAGGCGCCGCGGTGCCGGGCA
>JAATFR010000275.1 GCA_015655095.1 Hyphomicrobiales bacterium
GCAGGTTGACGATCTCGCGCACACTGCCGGTCTTGCGATCGGACAGTGTGACATCGAACACCGAGACGCCCTTTTCAATGCGGATCGAGGTGGCGCGGACTTCGGCCTGCGGACTCGTGCCATAGGTGACGATGCGCCTGTCGCGAACACGGCCGATCAGCGCCTGCACCTCGGGATGATCAATGCACATGACGGCAAAACCGTAGAACGGGATATTCTCGACGAAGGCGAGGAAGGCGTTGCGCTCGGCGTCGAAGTTTCCGTAATAGTCGAGGTGTTCCGGGTCGATATTGGTGACGATGGCAATGGTCGCGGGCAGCTTGGTGAAGGTGCCATCGGATTCGTCTGCCTCGACCACCATCCACTCGCCCGCCCCCAGCCGCGCATTGGTGCCATAGGCATTGATAATGCCGCCATTGATGACGGTCGGATCGAGCCCCGCGCCATCGAGAATAGCGGCGACCATAGAGGTCGTCGTGGTCTTGCCATGGGTGCCCGCGACAGCGACCGATGATTTGAGCCGCATCAGTTCGCCCAGCATTTCGGCGCGGCGCACCACCGGCAGGAAGCGCGCGCGGGCCTCCACGAGTTCGGGATTGTCGGGCTTGATCGCGGATGAGATCACCACGACCGCCGCATCGCCCAGATTGTCCGCACTCTGCCCGACGCAAACCGTGATGCCCAGATCGCGCAGACGCTTGACGTTGGCGCTTTCGCTCTGGTCGCTGCCGCGCACGGCGTAACCGAGATTATGCATGACCTCGGCAATGCCGCTCATGCCGATGCCGCCGATGCCGACAAAATGAATAGCGCCAATATCGAGAGGAGCAGGGCGCATCAGACACCACCTTCGGACAAAAGAAATTTGGAAATGCCATCCGCATCGCGGTCAGCGGGAGACCGCGAAAGCAGGGTGGCAAGTTCGCCCCGGCCGAGCGCCTCGACGAGATCTGCAAGCGCGCGCACAGCATCAGGACGGCCCTGCCGCAGCGCCGCCTCAGCCGCCTGCGTCAGCCTTTGCGGCGCGGCGAAAAGGCCCGCAAGAACGGTGGCGAGATGATCCTCGCTGAAATCCTTCTGCTCGGTCATGAAGCCCGCGCCCGCCTGCTCAATGCTGAGCGCATTCGCCTTCTGGTCATTGTCGATCGAATGCGGCAAAGGCACGAGGATCGAGGGACGACCGATGACGGTGATTTCACTGACCGTCGAAGCGCCGGAGCGGCCGATCACCAGATGGGATGCCGCGATGCGGGCTGGCATATCATCAAAAAAGGACTGAAGCTCGGCGGCTATTCCTGCTTCAGCATAAATGGCGCGGACCCGCTCCATATCTTCCGGGCGGCACTGCTGGACAAGGCGGATGCGCGCGCGCAACCCGGCATCGAGCTTCGCAAGCGCGCCTGGCACTACATCGCTCATCACCCGTGCGCCCTGGCTGCCGCCGAACACGAGCAGATTTATGGGTCCCGTTTCCGACGGCGCTTCATAGGGCGCACCCGCCAGCGCCGCAACGGCGTCTCGCACCGGATTGCCGGTGACGACCAGATGGCGCGCCGCACTGGCGCTCACATATTTCGGCGCGGCAAAGGTCGAGGCGATGACGTTGACATGGGAGCCAACCAACCGGTTGACCCGACCCAGCACCGCGTTCTGCTCATGGACGCAGGTCGGCAGGCCGCGCAGCAGGGCAGCGATGACCGGCGGCAGCGTCGGGTAGCCGCCAAAACCGATGACCGCAGCGGGCCGGATCTTGCCCAGAATGAGCGCCGAGCGGATGATTCCAGCGATGATCGCCGGTGACGCCTTGACGAGACCGAACGCCCCGCCGCGCGACGGCGTAGCAGAAGGCACCTGATGAATATTCGCACCCGGAAACAGGTGCGCGAAATGCTGCACGCGCTCGTCGGAGATAAGAGCGACCGCCCGGCCACGCCGCCGCAGTTCCTGCGCCAGCGCCTGACCGGGAAAGAGATGCCCGCCGGTGCCGCCCGCAGCGATGACGATGGGGCCTTCGCGGTTTGGCTTCATGCAAACACCCCCCGAACGGTTGCGGAGGCGGACTGACGCCCGGCGCGGACACGGGTGAAGGCGAGCAGCATGCCCATGGTGTAGGCCAGCGCAATCAGCGAGGAGCCGCCATAGGAAATGAACGGCAGCGTCATGCCTTTCGCCGGCATGAGATTGACGTTCACGGCCATGTTGATCAGCGCCTGCATGCCAAACAGCATGGTGAGACCGCAGGCCGACAATTGCACAAAGGGATCGGTTTCCTCCCCGGCTCGACCGAGCGAGCGCAACGTGATGAAGGAGAAAAGCCCGATGATGAGAAGACCCGCCGCAATGCCGAACTCTTCCGCGCCGACCGCGAAGATGAAGTCGGTATGGGCATCAGGCAGAATGCGTTTCACCTCGCCCTCGCCTGGTCCCCGGCCAAACAGACCCCCGGCATGAAAGGCGTCAAGCGCCTTGTCCACCTGATAGGTGTCGCCGGACGCCGGATGGGTGAACCGGTCGATTCGGCTCGCCACATGCGGCACGAACGTGTAGGCCGCAACAGCGCCACCAACGGCGATGACCGCCAGCAGCACGATCCAGAACCAGTTGAGCCCGGCCATGAAGAAGATCGCGCCGAATGCGAGCGTTACCAGCATCAACTGGCCGAAGTCCGGTTGCAGGGCGAGCACCGCGACAACGCAGGTGTAAAGGGCAAGGGCGATGATGGTGCCGGGAAAGCGCCGCGACTTCATGCCCTCGGAGAACATCCACGCCGTCACCACGATGAAGGACGGCTTGACGAATTCGGACGGCTGGATCGCGATCGGCCCAAGTTGCAGCCAGCGCGTCGCGCCCTTCACCTCAGGCCCAAACAGCAGCGTCATCACCATCAGCACATAGGCGATGAGAAACACCATGGTGGCGAGGCGGCGCACCTGACGCACCGGCAGCAGCGACACGCCGATCAGAATGGCGATGGCCGGTGGATAGAAAATCGCCTGCCGGTAAACAAAATGGAAGGGTGCGAGATGAATGCGCATCGCAACGGCGGGACTTGCAGCCAGTGTAAGCACGGCGCCAACAACCATAAGAAGAATGAGCGCCAGCAGCGTCCACTTGTCCACGGTCCACCACCATTCGGCGATGGCGCCGCGATTTGTGCGCGACAGACTGATCATGCAGGCGCTCCTTCCCAGTCTTTGACCAGGCTCTGAACAAGGCGGCGAAATGCATCGCCCCGCACTTCAAAATTGGGGTATTGATCGAAAGAAGCACATGCCGGCGACAGCATCACGATCTTCAGATCGCCTGTCGCGGCCCGCGCATCGCGCGCCGCCTGCGGTACGGCAACATCCAGCGTTCCGCAGCGCGCATAAGGAACCTTGCCTTCCAGCATGACCGCAAAATCGTCCGACGACTCGCCGATCAGATAGGCACGCGCCACATGGGGGAAAAGCGCTTCGAGGCTTTCGATGCCCCCCTCTTTCGCCTTGCCGCCGACAATCCAGAAAATATTTCTGTAGGCCGCCAGCGCATGGCGCGTGGCATCCGCATTGGTGCCCTTGGAATCATTGACGAAGCGCACATGATTGTGCTCGGCGACAATTTCCATGCGATGGGCAAGACCAGGGAAATGCCTGAAGCTGTGCAGGATGGGCTCCCGGTCGAAGCCGAGCGCGCGCCCCGCCGCATAGGCCATGGCCGCGTTCTGCCAGTTGTGGGCTCCGGCCAGCGTGCGCAGGCCGTGGAGATCGCCGACCTTGATGATCGCCAGATCCGTGCTGTCATAGAGCGTGCCATCGACGACATAGATGCTTTTGCCGACCGTCTGGCCGACGGAGACAGGAACGACCGTTGCTTCATGGCGCGCCGTGAGCGTGGTGCAGATGTCCGCTGAAAGCTCGTCGTCGATGCCGCAGATGGCGGTCTGTCCCCGGGTCTGGCGCGCGAAGATGTTTGCCTTCACCTCTGCGTAATGCTCAAGGCTGCCGTGCCGGTCGATATGGTCGGGCGTGATGTTGATCAGGATCGCAACATCCGGCGCAAGCGAAGGCGCAAGATCGATCTGATAGGACGAAAGCTCGATCACATAAACAAGCCCGTCACGCGGCGGTTCAAGCTCCAGCACCGCCGTGCCGATATTGCCACCCACGGCGACACGGCCGCCACATTCCTCGACCATATGGCCGACAAGCGCCGTCGTTGTGGATTTGCCATTGGTGCCGGTGATGCCGACAATCCGCGCGTTTGCCCTGCTTGCCCGGACAGTGCGGAAGAATATCTCGATGTCGCCAATAACCGCCGCGCCGGCCGCCTGGGCAAGCTTCACCAGCGCATGTGGCTCGGGATGGGTGAGCGGCACGCCGGGGCTGAGCACAAGGGCTGAAATTTCCGACCAGTCCGCGTCATAGAGGTTTTCAAGCGGCAGGCCCACAGCCTGAGCATCCGCGCGGCGGCCTTGTGAATCGTCCCACGCCAGCACGCGCGCGCCGCCTGCCGCAAGAGAACGCACGGTGGCGATGCCCGATCTTGCCAGACCGAACACGGCGATTGTGCGTCCCTCGAAACCGGCGGCGATGATCATGCCTACCTCAACTTCAATGTGGCGAGGCCGACCATCGCCAGCACGCCGGCGATGATCCAGAAACGGATGACGACCGTGGATTCAGCCCATCCCTTCTGCTCGAAATGATGATGCAGCGGCGCCATGCGGAAAACGCGCTTGCCCGTGAGTTTGAAAGAGGCGACCTGCACGATGACTGAAACAGCTTCCAGCACGAACAGGCCGCCGATGATGGCCAGCACCAGTTCATGCTTCGCCACCACGCTGATGGCGCCTAGCGCACCACCGATGGCAAGCGATCCGGTGTCACCCATGAAGACCATGGCGGGCGGCGCATTGTACCAGAGGAAGCCGAGGCCTGCGCCGATCAGCGCGCCGCAGAAGACGGCAAGCTCGCCCGTGCCGGGCACGAAATGCACCTGAAGATAATCCGCGAAAACAATGTTGCCGACCACATAGGCGATGAAACCAAGGCTCGCCGCAGCGATCATCACCGGAACGATGGCAAGCCCGTCGAGACCATCCGTAAGGTTGACCGCGTTGCCCGCGCCGACGATGACGAATGCGCCGAAAATATAAAAGAAAAGCCCCAGCGGAATGAGCACGCTTTTGAAGAACGGCACCGCCAGCATGGTTGCCATGCCGGGCTCGGCCACATGCACCAGCGCGACCACGCCGATGAGCGCAATGACGATTTCAAAGAACAGCTTGATCCGGCTCGACACGCCCTTGGGCGAAATTTTCGAGACCTTGAGATAATCGTCGGCAAAACCGATGGCGCCGTAGCCGAGCGTGACAAACAGCACGATCCAGACATAGGCGTTGCTGAAATTCGTCCAGAGCAGCACCGAGGGCACCAGACCCAGCAGGATGATGAAGCCGCCCATGGTCGGCGTGCCCGCCTTCACGAAATGCGTCCTGGTGCCATCCTCGCGGATCGGCTGGCCCCGCTTCTGGCGCAGGCGCAGCGAGTCGATGACCATGGGGCCGAACATGAAGCTGATGAACAGCGCCGTCAGCGTTGCGCCGCCAGTCCTGAACGTGATGTAGCGGAACACATTAAACAGGGATGGATGATCCGGCATGCGATATAGAACCTCGTAGAGCATCAGAACCCCCCCTCTATCTTGTCCATAACGTCTTCATTCAATTCGTTCGTCTCAAGCAGCGTCTCGACGATCAACCCCATGCGCGAGCCGAGCGAACCCTTGACCATCACCACGTCACCGTCGCGCAGGCTTTCGACAAGAGCCGATACCAGCGCGGAAGATGTGGCCGCGGCATGGGTGCGCATATGCTCGGGCACCGCTTCATAGAGGTGGTGCGTGAGCGGGCCCGCCGCGAACAACCGGTCCACCCGCGCATCGAGCAACGCCTGCGCAAGGCGCGCATGATGGAGTTCGGCCTGCGGCCCCAGCTCCAGCATGTCGCCCAGCACCGCGATGCGCTTGCCCCGGCCCCTGGGAATGGCCTGCCCCAGCGCGGCGATGGCCGCCTTCATTGAGGCGGGGTTGGCGTTGTAGCTTTCATCGATCAGCAAAATGCGCTTGCCCTCGGTGACGATGGCATGGCGCTCGCCCCGGCCCCTGGGCGCGGCGAACCGGGCCAGAGCCATGGCGGCTATCGCCAGATCGCCCCCGACCGCCTTCACAGCGGCCAGCACCGCCAGCGAATTCATCACTAGATGACGACCCGGCACGCCGACCTTGTAGACCACCGGCACACCATCGATATTGGCGGTCACGCACGAGCAGTTTTCCAGCAGCGCGACTTTCTCAAGCCGGATATCCGCGCCTGCTTCCTCGCCAAAGGTGAGAATGTGCTCGACACCGGCAGCGCGCGCCTCGCGGGTCAGCAGATCGAGATGGGGATTATCGGCATTGAGGATGGCGGCGCCATCGGGCTCGATGCCGGTGAAAATTTCCGCCTTGGCGCGCGCAATGGCGTCTATCGAGCTGAAATGCGCCAGATGGACCGCCTCGACCGTGGTGACGATCGCCACATGCGGGCGGACAAGCTGGGTGAGCGGTGTGATCTCGCCTTCATGATTCATGCCGATTTCAAACACGGCATATTCAGTGGAGGCAGGCATCCGCGCGAGGGAAAGCGGTACGCCCCAGTGATTGTTGTAGGAGGCGACTGAAGCATGGGTGCGCCCCTGCGCCTCGAATACCAGCCGCAGCGCTTCCTTGGTGCTGGTCTTGCCGACGCTGCCTGTGACGGCGACGACCCTGGCGAGGCTGCGCGCGCGCGCGGCCCGGCCCAGCGCATTGAGCGCCTCAAGCACATCAGGCACGATGACGAGAGGGCCAAGGGCGCGCATCTCATCGGTGGGGCGCGAAACAAGCGCTGCCGTCGCACCCTTGGCAAAAGCCGTGGCGACATAGACATGGCCATCGGCGTTCTCGCCGTCCAGCGCGACGAAAAGATCGCCCTTCTCCAGCGTACGGCTGTCGATGGAAATGCCGGACACGGTCCATCCCCGTTCGCTCGCTTCGCCGCCCACAGCAGCCAGCACAGTGTTCGCTGTCCACAGGATGCTCATTGCCCCCCTCCCTGTCCGGCGATGGCGGCAAGCACGGCCTCATGATCGCTGAACGGAATGATCCGGTCACCAATGATCTGGCCACTCTCATGGCCCTTGCCCGCGACGACCAGAACATCGCCCGCCTGAAGGCCGGCGACAGCAGCCGCAATCGCCGCGGCCCGGTCGTCGATTTCACGCGCATGGGGCGCGGCGGCCAGAATGGCCTTGCGGATAGCGGCTGCATCCTCGCTGCGGGGATTGTCGTCGGTTACGATCACGCCATCGGCCAGCGCCTCGGCGATGCCCCCCATCTGCGGACGCTTGCCCGGATCGCGGTCGCCGCCGCAGCCAAAGACCACGTAAAGCCTGGCCTTTGTGTGAGGACGCAGGGCCTTCAGCACAGTTTCGAGCGCATCGGGCGTATGGGCATAATCGACATAGACCGTCGCGCCGTTATTAAGATGCGCCACATCTTCCAGACGTCCGCTCGCCCCGGTCAGATGTTCGAGTGCGGCAAACACTTTCGCGGGCTCGCCGCCACACGCGATGACAAGGCCCGCCGCAACCAGCGCATTCGAGACCTGAAAGGCCCCTACGAGCGGCAACTCGATGGTGAAAGGTTCGCCCTGGTAGAGAATGTCGAGTTTCTGGCCGCGCACACCCGGTGTCGCCGAGAGCAGACGGATGGTTTCACCGCGCGTCCCGACCGTGACGATGGGGTGGCCCGTCGCCCAGGACAGATCCTCAAAATCCTCCGCATAGTCCGCATCCGCATTGATGACGGCGGTGGCGCCAGGCGCCAGCACATCGACGAAAAGCCTGAGCTTGGCATAGGCATAATCGTCGAAGGTGAGGTGATAATCGAGATGGTCCCGGGTCAGATTGGTGAACCCCGCCGCCGTGACGTGAACACCATCAAGGCGGTGCTGCTCAAGACCATGACTGGACGCTTCCATGCCGAGCCGCGTGACGCCATGATCGGCAAGCCCCGCCAGCGCGCGATGAAGCGTGACCGGATCGGGCGTGGTGTGGCCGAGCGATACCGTGCCCGCATCGGAGGTGACGCCAATCGTGCCAAGGCTCGCGGCGCTTTCGCCCAGCGCGCTGAAAATCTGACGCACGAAAGTTGCAACGGAGGTTTTGCCGTTGGTGCCCGTGACGGCGGCAACGATTTCCGGCTGGCGGCCGAAAAAGCGCGCGGCCATCAGCGCAAGCCGACGGCGTGGATTTGCGTCGACGATGACGGGCACGTCGCTATCGGAAATCTTCACGCCAAGGGCGGTCAGAAGCGCGGATGCCCCCTGCTTCAGCGCCTGCGGCACGAAGCGCGCGCCATCGGCTTTCACGCCCGGCAGGGCAGCGAACAGATAGCCAGGGCGCACCTCGCGGCTGTCGGCAGTCAGGCCAAGAATCTCCGTCCGCGCAGCAGCGGGGGATACAGCCTCTCCATCCATCAGTTCCGCGAGTTCCATCTGCAACTCTGTTTCTTTTACAGCCATATCTGTATTCAATTAATCAGCACAAAAACCAGTCTCTATATTGCCTAGTCGCCAGCTCCACCATTGGTCACGAGATTCGCCTCGATCAACGGATTTTCCATCATCCGGCTCACCGGCCGCACACCTAGCAGCGGCGCGATACGCTGTACGACCTTTGAGGTCACCGGGGCTGCATTCCAGCCCGCCGTGGCGTAGCCATATGTCGCGGGTGTCGGGTTAGGCTCATCGAACATGACGAGCAGCACATAACGCGGATCATTCGCGGGGAAGGCGCTCAGGAACGAGGTCAACAGCTTTTTCTTGGCGTAGCCGCCCTTGCCCGCCTTTTCCGCCGTCCCGGTCTTGCCCATCACGGGATAGCCCGGCACATCGGCCTTCTTGCCGGTGCCATTTGTGACGACGAGGCGCATCAGTTCACGCATCTCATTGCTGGTCTGCGCGGAAAAGATACGGTCGCCAAGGGCAGGGCCGGAGCGGCGCAGGAAAGTCGGCTGAATCCGGAACCCGCCGTTCAGCACCGCGCAGGTAGCCTGCACCACCTGGATCGGGGCCACCGAGAGGCCATGGCCGAATGCGATGGTCATGGTTGAAAGATCGGTCCAGTTGGCCGGGACCAGCGGATCGCCCTCTTCCGGCAATTCGCTCCTGGGCCGCGACAGCAGACCCATCTTGCGCAGATAAAGCTGATGCTCCTGACGGCCCATCGCCAGCGCCATCCGCGCGCTGCCGATGTTGGATGAATACATGTAGATTTCGGGCACCGTCAGCCAGCGTCGCTCGGCATGGAAATCGGAAATGGTGAAACGCGAGACCTTCAGCGCATGAGTCGCATCGAAACTGTTGTTGATCTTGACCGCGCCAGAATCGAGCGCTGCCGCGAAGGTGAACGTCTTCATCACCGAACCCATTTCATAGACGCCGAGCGTCATGCGGTTGAAATGGGCATTATCGTCGGAAAGATTGGGATTGTTGGGATCGAAATCCGGCAACGAGACCATGCCGAGCACTTCGCCCGTATACATGTCCATCACCATGCCGCCCGCCGCCTTGGCGCGGAATTCCTCAAAACCCTTCTGCAATTCATCGCGCAGCGCATATTGCACGCGCACGTCGATGGAGAGCATCACCGCGCCGCTGTCGCGGATGCCAGACGAGGCGTTGCCGCTTTCGCCTTCCAGCGAGGCGGGGGTTGCCGACAGATCGCCGGGCTTGTTCAGCAGGTTGCCTGTCCGGTCAATGTAGCGCTCCATGCCAGCGGTGCCCTTGTTGTCGATATCGACCATGCCAAGGATCATCGAGGCTGCCGCCCCGTTGGGATAGACGCGCTTCTGCTAACGCTGGAACTCAAGACCCGGAATACCCAGATTATGCACCGCATATTGCTGGCGCGGCGTGAGATCGCGCTTCAGCCAGATAAACGGACGGCCCGAGGCGAATTTCTTCGCCACGTCCGCCTCGTTGAGATCCGGCAACACGCCGACAAGTTCGTGCGCCGCCTGCTGCGGGTCGATGACATAGCGCGCATCGACAAACAGCGAAGCGGTGACGATGTCAGTCGCCATCACCTCTCCGTTCCGGTCGACAATGTCGGGCCGGTGAATGGTCTGGTTGATGCTGGCGGCTGCAATCCGGCTGTCGTCGCTGCTGCCGCGTACGGCAAGCTCAATCAGGCGCGCGCCGACAATGAAGAAAAGCCCCGCCACAACGATGGTGGTGAAATTGATGCGGCGGCGGCTGGCCTCCAAACCCGCTGCGCGCACGCCATCCACGCGTATCGTCTGCGGCTTGCTGATGATGTCATGGCCAAGCACAAGCGGCGTATGCGAAGCGGCATAGACCCTGGGTTTTCTTGCCATCAGCGCACCGCCTTTGCAATTTGAACTGGCGCGCCATCCCGCATGGCCGCGCCGCGAACATCCGGCTGCGACGGCGATGCGGACGCGGGAGAAGCGGAGAGATTGGGCGCAGGCTTCTGCGGAATGCTCTCGAAGGTACCGATCTGCCTGGCGATGGCCGGTTGCAGATCGAGGTATTTTTCCGAAAGCTCCTGCAGGCGGTCAGGCTGGTTGAGGTAGCTCCATTCGGCACGCAGCACACGGATGGTTTCCTGTTCATGCGCGATCTGCTTCTTTAGCGCCTCACCAGCCCGTTCGGCTGAATCCGCCTGATAATTGATGGCGTAGAGCAGCACGGAAAGGCCGACCATGGCGAGAACGAGGATTACATTGATGGTGCGGATCATGCGCGCCTCCGCTTTGTCGTGCGGTTGCGGGTGATGACGGGCAGGCCCAGCACATCGGTATCGACCGGCAGCAGCGGCGCATCCGTGCGTTCAGCCGCCCTCAGCTTTGCGGAGCGCGCGCGCGGATTATGATAAGCTTCGCTGTCGTTCGCCGCCTGCGCGCCCCGTCCGATGTCCATAAAGGAAGGCAGCGGACCGCCGCCGCCCATGGGCATATGGCGCGAGGGCTTCGCGGTGCGGCCCGTGCGCCCGGTCAGGAAACGCTTGACGATACGGTCTTCGAGCGAATGGAAGGCGACGACTGCCAGCCGTCCGCCGGGACGCAGCAGCTCTTCTGCGCCGCCAAGCCCCCGGGCCAGCTCGCCCAGTTCGTCATTCACATAGATGCGCAACGCCTGGAAGGTGCGGGTGGCCGGATGGATGCGCTGTTCATGGCGGCGTCCGCCTACGGCGCGAGCAACAATGTCGGCGAGCGGCAGGGTGCGCTCGAAATCGGCCTCGGCGCGCGCCGCGACGATGGCGCGGGCAACGGCGCGGGCCCGCTTCTCCTCGCCATAGACGGCGAAGATGCGGGCAAGATCGCTTTCATCGAACTGGTTGACGACATCAGCGGCGCTGAGCCCGGTTGCCCCCATGCGCATGTCGAGTGGCCCATCCTTCTGGAAGGAAAAACCCCGTTCCGCTTCATCGATCTGCATGGAGGAAACGCCGAGGTCGAGCACCACGCCATCGACGGCCTCGTGGCCGAGCGCGCGCACCAGTTCGGCCATGTCGCCAAAGCAGCCCTCGATCAGGGTCAGGCGTCCGGCGAACTCAAGCTCCATCTCGCGGCCGCGCAGGATCGCGCTTGGATCGCGGTCTATAGCAAGCACGGCGCAATCGGCCGCGCCCAGAATGGCACGGCTGTAGCCCCCCGCGCCGAAAGTGCCATCGACATAGACGCCCTTGTCCTTCGGCTGAAGCGCGGCCAGCACTTCGGGCAGCATCACCGGAATATGGGGCGAGGACGAGACTTCTGTTGTTTCGATGCCGGAGGCATTCATGAAGCGCCTCCTGCCGTCACCCGGGCAACATGGGGAGATTTCAGCAGATCGCCATGGGCGCGGGCGCGCTCCAGCGC
>JAATFR010000394.1 GCA_015655095.1 Hyphomicrobiales bacterium
ATATCCGGTAGCAGCGTCTTCGTTTACCAATGATAGCGTGCATAGTCAAAGACCACCCATTTCCTTCTGAACTCATGGCGCCACAATATCGGAACATGCGGTGCGTTGATATGACCTGTCACCAACATTAAAGCTCGTCGACCCCTGCGAATACCAAGCGAGAATGAGCAATGTCGCCGCAAGATAGAGCGGGTATTCCGGGCCACCCTTCTCCCAACGCCACTTTCCTAGGCCGCATGACCATCGGCCCAGCCAGGGCCATGTCGACCTTCCTGCTGCGCGAGGCAAGGGCGGTGTGGAAGGGGGATGCCCTGCATCGTCGGATCTGGGCGAGCCATGCGCTTCAGCTGCTGGTCGTGCTGGCCTGGCTGGTGCTGGTGTGCGGCATCAATCCGCTCGCCTATTTCGTCCTGATCGTCTATCCGGGCACGGCTTTGATGCTCGTGCGTTCCTTCGCCGAGCATCGCGCCGAGAGCGAAGTGGAAGAGCGCACGGCCATCGTCGAGAACGCACCGGTCTTCGGGGTGCTTTTCCTCTACAACAATCTGCATGTCGTGCATCACGAGAACCCGATGATGCCCTGGTATGAGATTCCCGCCTGGTATCGCGCCAATCGTGAACGGGTGATCCGCGAAAATGGCGGGCTGGTCTACAACGGCTATTTCGATGTGGCCCGGCGCTATTTCCTCACCGAGCATGACACGCAGATCCATCCTTATGGGCGGGCCCCGGCCGTGAGCCGGTGACCTGAAGGGCAGACAGCCTGACCGATCCCCGGAGTTACTTCGTCATGCGGATCTTCGCGCCCGATGTCGTTGCCGCGCCCTCATAGGCGCCGTCGCCGGTCGGGAACAGTCGTACCGCCGTGCGTCCGCCCGGCTCGAGCAGGTCGATTTCCTGGCCGCGCTGCTGCCAGGCATTGACCTTGGCGAGCGAGCCTGCCTGACAGCCCGAGGGCGTGGCGCGATAGACGTCGAGCAGGGTCTGGCGGGTAAGCGAGATGTTGCAGCTGCCGCGCGCCGCGTCCGAGATCTTCCAGGCACCGGCGATGCCGCCGGATGAGGGCACGGACGGCGTGCTGGGTAGCGAGGCCACGGCGCTTTGCGACGGACCGGGTGCGGGGGTGTCCTGCACCGCCACGGAAGAACCTGGCGCCACGCCATTGCCGCCGGCGGGCGGCAGGGGCTCGGAGGAGACCTGCTCGGTGGGAGCGGCCATCAGCGGTTCTGGAGCAGCGATCGGCCTGGTGTCCGGGGGCGGCTTACGGGCGCCGAAATCGAGTGTGTCGCTCAGACGGGTCGATGACGCGCAGGAAGCCAGAGCCAGGGCACAAGGAAGAAATACCAGCGCAGATAATTTCATCGGTCCATCCGGTCCAAATCAGGTGTTGATCGAGGGTGCCAATACCAGATTGGCAGGCGGCGTGACAGTAAGAAGCGCTCGGGCAACCCGATATATTGCAATGCACGGCCACCCTGCCGCTACGGAATGATCGATCAGCCGAACCGGCCGCTTGTGCTGGACCGACTCTGTGTCGAATTTTTGATGCGCAACGTTTTATAGGCTGCCCGATCTTAAGGCTTGTTTAAATCAATTTCGGGAAAGTACAGCCGGATCGTGACGCTTGCCGGAGAAAATCGATGGCTGCCCCAGGTGCCCTTGCCGTACTGGTCGCCCTCTCGACAATGACCTCCGCCGCCACGCCGGCAGGGCGCGCGGAGGTGACTCTGCATCTGCCCAAGCTTGCTATCCATGCACCTGCCACCGTCCCAGCCGCTGCTTCGCCGCAACTCGGCCGCAACGACCTGGCAAGGCAGGCGCCGGTGGATGATGTGGATGTTACCGGTCCGGTGAACTGACGGAGGCCGAGCGGCGGCTCGACAGTTCTCCTGCTCTCCTCGCGGGAGAAGGGGTTTCAGCCGGCACCTTCGCGCACCAGCGCTTCAGACCTGCCTTGCCACCATCATCTTCTTGATCTCGGCGATCGCCTTGGCCGGGTTCAGGCCCTTGGGGCAGGTCTGGGCACAGTTCATGATGGTATGGCAGCGATAGAGCTTGAAGGGGTCTTCCAGTTCGTCGAGCCGGTCGCCGGTGCGCTCGTCGCGGCTGTCGATCAGCCAGCGATAGGCCTGAAGCAACGCTGCG
>JAATFR010000286.1 GCA_015655095.1 Hyphomicrobiales bacterium
CGATGGCGTGTCCTGGACAGGATGTGCGTCATCGGCCAATTCTTTCTTCTCATCACTCCCCCTCCTGAACGCCGAGATAGGCTTTCAGCGTTGCAATCAGCAGCGCGCGGCCGGGGGTGACGGAGATGACGTCGATATCTTCCCATTCAGCGGTTGGGTGCCAGACGTTTGCGATCATGGTCGGAACGCCCTGAGACCAGCCGACGTGATACAGCCACCCCGGCAGCAGCGCGGCGAGAAGCGCGAGGGCGTCATCAACAGAGCCTGGCGTTGGCGCTTAGCGGTCAGATAACCTTTCACCTCAATCGAGAAGAAGGCGCTCGCCTCATCAAGATGCTTGAGGCAATCGAGAGCGGCCCCGAGGAATACGACATTATGCGGGCAAATGCATCGCGTCGGATGGATGAATTTGTGCGGGATTTCGACAGGGCAATGTGGGGCTTCACACTTTGCACATGTGGCATCATGGCCGCGACGTATTTTCTCCTTACCTGACCACCACACACGAGGGACAAGAGCATGAGCAGCATGACGCCAGAGGAAATCCGCCTGCGCGATGAAGCTATCGCGTCCGGCAGGGTTGTCCGGCCAGCGCCAAGGCGCCAGAAAGAGCGCAAGCCAAGCCAGCTTCCGGATCGGGTCTATCAGCCCGTTGTACCGGCAGGGAAGGCCCCTGCGCCACGGGTGGTCATTCGGTCGATGTCGATTCAGCGCGTGCTGGAATGGGCATTCGCCGACGAGAAGGCGCACCTCAGCTTCGATGAAACCGATGCGCATGAGTTTGATCGCGGCGGGGTAGACGGTATCTGGGTGATGATGCAGCGGGCCAAGTTGGGCTGCATGGTTGATGGCGGCGGATCCAGCCCGATCGCGTCAGATGCGCAGATCATCGCGGCAGAGGTGGCGCATCTGCCGGAAGGCTGCGGCGGGCGCCAGATGGTGGTGCAGATAGCTGAACTCGCTAAGGCGCGCTGCGAACCGGATTGGGGGCAGACGGCAAAGGTGGCCTGTGTGCCGCAAGGTTATGATCTGGACTACGATGGTAAATGGACTGCGCACGAGGAGAAGGTAGGCGAGTGGTCCTATTGGGATAGGAACCGCAACCGGAAGACGGTCGACCTGGTGTATTGCCCTGTCAGCTATACCGGCACGGCGTACCATATCAGGCGGCAGCGGCAGAACTACCTCGCATGGTATGGCGCATTGCTGCACCTGCAATCCGTGCTGTCGTACTGGCATCTGGATTTTGAGTTGACAAATTCTATGCCTGTTATGACGCCATGGCGAATCGGCTGTTGACACTTCGTAGGTTTTGGTTGACACTCAACACAGCCAGAGAAGCGCCCGGACGAAAGTTGCGGGCGTTTTTGATTCCGCCCTTTGTCAGTTTCCCCACGGATCGATACGGTGGAACAGTGCTGAGCACGCAAGGGCTGTGGCAAACGGGATAGGCGCTGGCTTGCCGTCAATGCGTACGCCGCGCTCGTAGTTCTGTATTGTCGCCTTAGATAGCCCCAGAACCTTTGCCGCCGCCTCTTGCGACAGGGCCATTTTCGAACGCCAGTCTTTGAAATCGTCAGGGGACATGCTACATTCTCCATCAGGGAGGTGAGACACACTTTCCGATCCGGTGGGAGCCGAGCTTTTGCCCGGCCCCCGGTTCTTACCTGCTGATTGTGATGGTTAGGCGCCAACCGAACAACATCACGACCAGCGTAAGCCGGACTTTCATTTGTGTCTCACCTCCTTTCGTTTGCCGGATCATCCATCCGGTAAGCACTTTATGGCATACATTGTTAGCCATATCAATCGGAAAATCCGGATATAATCTGAAAAATGTAGGTAATCCCCGGCCCGTTCCTCTGGGAGCGGTCTTTGTTATTTCAGGAGGCCCCCATGGGTATGTATGACGACACCAGCGCCGCAAAGATGTGGCGCGAGGCGCAGCGTAAGAGCCTCGAAGAGAAAAAGCCGTAATCAGTCATCCCCGGCCCAGACTCTCACGGCCACCCCGCACAGCCGAAATCACCGCACCAGCGCGCAAGCGTCAACCACGAGGGCTGGGCGCTTCGGCGTTCATGAAGCGTGGATGGGCGGAAGGCGGGATATAGGAGGTCAGCATGGTGGAAGATCAATCAGATATCGGGGCGATGACGATAAACACCGAGGGTGTGATGACCGGCATGATGTTGCGCGTACCCATGACGGTAAAGAATACACCCTGCGTTTGACGTGGGGTGTCCTTGCCAA
>JAATFR010000069.1 GCA_015655095.1 Hyphomicrobiales bacterium
AACCCGGCAACCAACAGCTACAAGCGCTTGATCCCGGGCTTCGAAGCGCCGGTTCTGCTGGCCTATTCGGCCCGCAACCGTTCGGGTGCGGTGCGTATTCCGTGGACGGAATCGCCCAAGGCCAAGCGTGTGGAAGCCCGCTTCCCCGATCCGGCGGCGAACCCCTATCTGGCGTTCTCGGCGCTGCTGATGGCGGGCCTCGATGGCATCAAGAACAAGATCGACCCGGGTCCGGCATCGGACAAGGATTTGTACGATCTGCCCCCCGAAGAGCTGGCCGCGATCCCGACCGTTTGCGGGTCGCTGCGTGAAGCGCTAGAAGAGCTGTCCAAGGATATGGATTTCCTGATCGCTGGTGACGTTTTCACCAAGGATCAGCTGGAAGGCTATATCGCCCTGAAATGGGAAGAAGTTTACGCCTATGAACATACTCCCCACCCGGTGGAATATGCGATGTATTATTCCTGCTGATCTTGGCAGGATTACGGGAAGGGCGCCTTCGGGCGCCCTTTTTCGTTTGCGGTCAATCCGTTCGGCGCCGGAAATGATCTTCGGAAATTGCCCGGGCCAGGTGTTGTTTTCTCTTGTCAGTTTGCCGATGGCCGGATAAATCGGCGTTGTGCCCGAGTGGTGGAATGGTAGACGCAGGGGATTCAAAATCCCCCGCCGCGAGGCGTGTGGGTTCGAGTCCCACCTCGGGCACCACCTTGAAAAGGTTGAATAAAATGGCGTTTATGCCGCCATCAAGATTATCTTGGATTAGTGAATTCCCACTGCCGATTCCCATATTCATGTTCCGTCCCCGTTCTGTTCCAGCAGACTTTGCCCTGATTTAGATAGACGCTTCTGATTCGCCTTGCGCCGGTAATAGGCGACCATTTCGGGACTCTGGTTCGTGATGGCCTGAATTTGTGCATCGGTGCATCCGGCCTCGGCGAGCCTGATAATGGCGAGCTTGCGTAATCCGTGAAGTGAAAACTGGGCGGCCTCTTTTCCAAGATTCTTACGCCATGATCGAAACGCCTTCTCGACCATGTTGTAGCCAAGTGGGGACGTTAGATTCTTGGCGAGAACGTAGGCCCCCTGCTTAGGAATGGATGATAGATATGCCCGTAGCGCAGTGGGGCAATACACCTCAAACCGGGTATCTGTTTTCTCGTCCATGACCTCCATCCACTCCCCCTTAAAGTGGTCATGGCGCATGGCGATCGCGGCACTGGGGCGTTGCCCCGTTCCAAGGATCAACTCGGCGGCTGTTCTGACTACTTCTGGTGCGCTTGCGAGCTTTCCCACCAGCCATTCCGGCCACGGCAGGTACTCGCGCTGCTTGCCGTAGAGTTCTATCCCCTCCGCGACATTTGAAACTTTCCAGTCCAGTGTTTTCGCGGCAAAGTTCAGAAGGAGGCTCAATATCTGAATTTGCCAGTCTGCCTTTCTTGGTGTTTCTGCATACTTTGCGTGGATCGCCCTAACTTGTGCCCGTGTTAGGCTTGATACCGACTTCTTACCATTTTTTGCTACAATTTCATTTAGTACCCGATCGTAACTTGGTCGGGTCGTATCGGCCAGCTTCGTGAATTTCGGGTGGGTGCGATAGGCGCGGATTAATTCCCCCCACGTATCCTTAGACGGT
Organism: Hyphomicrobiales bacterium; assembly: GCA_015655095.1. Lineage (GTDB taxonomy): Bacteria > Pseudomonadota > Alphaproteobacteria > Parvibaculales > Parvibaculaceae > JAATFR01. The sequence continues at coordinate 1,634 of JAATFR010000069.1, forward strand.
GTGTTTAGGGCTGCGATCTTTCCGCTACGGATTTTCCAGTATTCTTGGTCGAAATCTGGAGAATCAATATCTTCTGGTAGCCGGATAAATCTTTCACGCCGTTTCCCGTCCTGCATCCATGTAAGGCGGTAATGTGGGATCAGGCGACCGCCTGACCTTTTCATTTGAACGTATGGTTTAAGTGCCTTCTTCACAGGTCGAAATCCTCAACCGGCTTTGGCTTTATTCCTCGAACGATAGCATCAAGATCCCCAACGCTCCAACGTTCGAGTTTCCCGGCGATCTTTACTGGTGGGGGTAGGGCGCCAGCATCCACGAGCGCCCGGAACTCTGCGGGCCTCATGTCCAGCAGGCGCGCGGCGCTGCGTTCGCTGGCGTACATGACCTCCATCTTACCCATTCTGCGTCGCTCCAATCAATATCAAAGCCAATACTGGCTAGGTCGACTACCGTGCGGCTACGCATGGGAATCGGAACCAGAATTTTAGAGTTGCAAGAAAATCAGAGATTTAGTACAAATTGGCGATACGGGCGATCAACCGTAATGGCTCCATAAGACTTACATGGGTCCATATTCTCATGTGCCACCTCCCGGAACGGCTTCACGTCCTTGCGCGGGTGGTTCCGCTGGTTGATCAGACCAGCGCTCGAAATAGGCCGATGGCGTGTCCTGGACAGGATGTGCGTCATCGGCCAATTCTTTCTTCTCATCACTCCCCCTCCTGAACGCCGAGATAGGCTTTCAGCGTTGCAATCAGCAGCGCGCGGCCGGGGGTTTCTGCGTCACCATAATGCCACCCATTGAAATAGGTTTCTGCATGGAATCCGCCCTCGTCTTCGTCCTCCATCAGGTTGAAATGGCAGGATTCGGTGAACAGCTGCTCGTGCAGTGCTAAGGCCGCGTCAACGGATCCGTGATATGCAAGTTCAGCCCATCCTGAAAGGCCAGCATCCTCGAATCTCATGGTGGTCGCTGTTCCTGCTTTCACCGAATCGATCAGCCCGTCTAGATCATTCGCTCTGGTCATCGGTGCCTCCTGCGGGCTGGTCGATCAGGTCATTGCGAATAAAGTGCTGCATCATCTGGTAAACTGATGTCCCTTGGCAGCCGCACATACGGCCATCGCAGCACATGCGCTGGTCATATTCGCTGTTAGCGTCCAGCACACTACATGCGTGTTCCATCATGTCCCGCAGCCCCTGTTGCCGCCCTTGCTCGATCAGCGCCGCAGCGTCTGGGATGGTGTCGGCGCGAACGTAGCAGGCTGCACATTCCGGGGTCTCGGACTGCTCATCGCACCATACCCCGCCGCGTGGGTTCGCGCCGCTATCGGGGTAATCCTCGAACGCCCAAATCCGTTCCGGCATGTCCTGTCCGCTCATGTCAATTCACCCCTCTAAGGACGGATTGCAGTTCGTCAATCTTGGCCCTGACTAGCGACAGGGCTTTGCTCTGCGCCTCCTCTGCGCCTCCTCTGCGGTGGCCGTATCAGGCAGGCCTAGTTCGTGCGTGTCGAACCAAGGATGACAATGCATTACCCAGACGTCGGGGGCATAGATATGACCAGTCAGCACCGTGATATTGATGTCGCGGGACAGTCGTAGCATCCATACGGTCGGCGTTCGGTCGGTCTGCCCCCGACGATAACTCGCGCTGTCCTTCCATTTGATATCGCTCATGGCTTCGGCTCCTGTGTGGGGGTGATGTGGCTCAAAAGCCATGCAACAGGAATAATGGCCAATATTATTGCCATCGCGATCCAGTTTATCGGCATCCATAATACGATGTGCCGCGATGAAATTCTCTCGTCGTCAAAGAAGATAGGGATGCCGTTTTCTTTATAGAACAGGGGAACCCCGAACCTCGCCTTTTCGAAATAATACATCACGCGCCCTCCTCGGATGCAGGGGCGGCGGGGATAGGCATCCAGCTCGTGGCGGGGAATGCCGCGCCCGATGACGTTACGAGTAGGTTTTCCCACGCAACTACAGGGGCGGGAGCTTCCGGGGCGTGTTTATCGACGCGCAGCGGGAGGATTTTGAGGATGCGGCGGTGGGTCGCCCCTCTCGTTTTTCCATCGACTTTATCGGCCATTGGAGGGCCTGAACCATGTCGGATGCAGATCTGGGCTACGGCCTGACCTTTAGAATCAAGGCTTCGGCGGAAGCCACCGACTACACCGCTCTGGCGGAGGTCATCGCGTTGAACGGATCGGCTAAGACGCTGCTGTGGGCTGATCCATCCTATGCCCCGGCGTTCGGGGCGACGGTGGAACTGGCGCTGGCAACCGTGACGGTGGCGAGCATCAGCACGGATCGCACGGCGCTGGCCTTCACAGGGCTGCCGTCCGGTTGGGTGCTGTCCACTGGTGACAGGTTCAGCATCGTCTATGGCGAGCGTTATTACCTCGCCACGATTTCGGAGGACGCCACGGCAGATAGCGCCGGGGCAATCGGGGAAGTCAGCGTGTTCCCGTACCTGCCGTTCGGGGTATCCATAGGCGCTCTCGCGGAAATTGTGAGGCCAGTCATGAAGTGCCTTATTCCGCCATCAGGCTACACTGGCTTCACGTTTCAGCCCGGCAATTATGGCGATGGCGCCTCTCTCACCCTTCTGCAAAAGCCG
>JAATFR010000193.1 GCA_015655095.1 Hyphomicrobiales bacterium
ATTCCCCACTGCTGCCTCCCGTAGGAGTCTGGGCCGTGTCTCAGTCCCAGTGTGGCTGGTCATCCTCTCAGACCAGCTATGGATCGTCGCCTTGGTAGGCCTTTACCCCACCAACTAGCTAATCCAACGCGGGCCCCTCAATCGGCGATAAATCTTTCTCCAATAGGACTTATACGGTATTAGCACAAGTTTCCCTGAGTTATTCCGTACCGAAGGGTAGGTTCCCACGCGTTACTCACCCGTCTGCCACTGCTGTATTGCTACAACCGTTCGACTTGCATGTGTTAAGCCTGCCGCCAGCGTTCGTTCTGAGCCAGGATCAAACTCTCAAGTTGAGTTGATCCGACCGTTTCGCCCAATGATAAATCATCAGGCCGACGCAAGTTACAAATCACATCGTTATTAACCACCAGTCCGAAAACCGGCGGGAATTAACGGAGAATGTGTAGATAAACGTCAACAGTCAGTATCTTGTGCGATGAGCCTAAACCCATCTCGCGAGGATACCGCCGTCCACGTTTCTCTTTCTCAAATCACAATGTCAAAGAGCGAGAGGCCAAAAACCCCTGTCGGTCCCAAAAGAACCCAATCCCACCCGGCCACAAAGACAGACCAACAACCCCTGCTTAGAGGCGCTTGCCTGTCGATCATCTAACCGGATCGTTACCTGAAACCTTTAAACCCAGATTGGCAACACCAATCTGAACCCCCAGCCCTTCAGAAAAGCCAGTCCGCAACACCAATCAGAAGCGCCGCGTCGTTCGGTGGAGCGCTTTATAGGCACTCAAAAACTCCATGACAAATGGGTTTTGTGAGATAATTATAGAATTGTCATAAATATCGAAAAACCATTGAAAATATTGACTTTTCTGCGCTCAAGGCAACTTCACCACCGACGATGCACCTTCTTCCGCAGCATAATAATGATTTACCTTGAGAGGCCGCCAATTTCTCACCAATTTTTATGCCGGGTAAGCAGATAACAAATGGTAACGCAGGCCAAATAGACTCGCGAGTTTTCGGGAAAAAGCCTACATCAAGGCTCTGGTAGGCAGGCCTTCATCCCCGATCCTTGCCCCTGCTGACTTCCATACGGACCCAGATAGCATCCATGACCAGCTCTTTTTTCCGCACGGCCCTTATCCTCGGGCTGATTTCGGCTATCGGTCCTTTCGCCATCGATATGTATCTGCCTGCCCTGCCCTCAATCGGGGCAAATCTTGCCGCCAGCCCCAGCGCCGTGCAGATGAGCCTGATGGGGTTTTTCATCACGCTTGGGGTCAGCCAGCTCTTCTATGGACCGCTCTCGGACATTATCGGCCGCAAGCCGCCGATCTATTTCGGTCTGGGCATCTTCATTCTCGGGAGCATCGGCTGCGCGCTGGCCCCGACGATCGAGGTCCTGATCGCATTTCGCATTCTTGAAGCCGTTGGCGCATGTGCAGGCATGGTCATTCCACGCGCCATTGTGCGGGATCTCCATACCGGCGCAGAAGCCACGCGGCTCATGTCGATGCTGATGCTGGTTTTCTCCATCTCTCCCATTCTCGCACCGCTGACCGGGAGTCTTGTTATCGGAATCGCTGGCTGGCGCGGCATATTCTGGACGGTGACAGGCGCGGCTCTGATCGGACTTGTTCTCGTCAGCACCCAACTCACGGAAACAAGACCACAAGCCGCGCGCCGGCAAAGCAACTGGACGAGTGCCCTCGCCGGTTATCGAAAGCTGCTAGCCGACCGGTCATTCATGGGCCTTACCTTCGTGGGAGCGTTCAGCATTTCATCCTTCTTCGTCTATCTCGCCAACTCATCCTTCGTGCTAATCAATCACTATGGGCTTTCCCCCTCCGCCTACAGCCTGTTCTTCGCTCTTAACGCGATTTCCTTCTTTGGCGCAGCACAACTGACCGGCTGGCCGACACGGCGCAGCGGCCTTGTCGCCATCATTAAAATAGCCGTGGCAGGGTTCGCGCTTGCAATGATCGTGGTATTCACAACCGTTGCCCTAGGCATTGACCGGCTGGACACTCTCGCCGTGACTCTTTTCATCGGATATGGATTCCTTGGTCTGGTCATTCCCACCACAAGCGTTTTGGCACTTGAAAATCATGGAGACATTGCCGGGACAGCCTCGGCTCTTGGCGGCGCCATCCAGATGATTACCGGTGCAGCAGCCATGGCGCTCTCAGGCTTTTTTGCAAACGGCACAGCCCTCCCCATGGTAGGAGGTATTGCGGTCTGCGCAATCCTCGCCTTCGCTCTGGCGCAGCCTGCTCTGCGCACCATTTCAACCACAGTACTGGGTACTGAAGGTCTTAAATAACGGGCAGGCCGCAGACAGGAACTGGAAGGCCGCCACAAAATGTAGCTGACGGATACCTCGCGATGGGTGTTCGCCTCATGCAACGCTCTCCCGATCAGGAGATCTTATTCACGCATCAGAGAGCTGCTGATTTATCTGGATGGACCGGCTCCAGCTATCCCCGATAAAGAACAGTATTTAAGATGGATGCCTCAAGTACGGATCAGCAGGGAGCAGGCTCATATGGCGCAACTCTTTGTGGAATACGTCTCCATCATCATTCTGGGCCTTCTGCCCATTATGAATCCCTTCAGCACAACTCCCCTGTTTCTCTCTTTGACCAGATCCATGACGGCGGAAAAGCAGCGCCAGCAAGCGTTGCGCGCCTGCATCTATGCCTTCTGCATCCTCGTCATCTTCCTTTTGATGGGAAACATCATAATCGATGCTTTTGGCATTTCCATTGCCGGCATTCGCGTTGCTGGGGGGCTGGTTATCCTGAGTATCGGCTATCGCATGATTTTTGCGGCCTCTGTCATGGATCCACCGCCTGCAGGCGGCATGGCAAGCAATGATGTCGCCTTTACACCGTTGGCGATGCCCAGCCTCGGCGGCCCAGGGGCCATCGCCGTCATTCTGGGCTTCGGCTCTGAAATTCCCAAAAAACACCTTATCCTTGGCCATGTTATTGTTATAATTCGGGATATTCATCACAATCACCATCGCCTATCTGGTATTACGGGTCTCCACGGCTTTCGTGCGCTTTCTGGGGAAGGTGGCCTGACCGCCATGACCAAGATCATGGGGTTCATCCTTACCTGCGTGGCCGTCCAGTTCATCTTTTCCGGCGTACGCGACTTCATCTTGTTGTCGCAGACATGAACTCACGGCCGTAGTGTGAGGATTGGTGGTAGCGAAGGAGGGACTCGAACCCCCGACACGCGGATTATGATTCCGCTGCTCTAACCAGCTGAGCTACTTCGCCCCAGTGAAGTCCACAGGGACCCCGACAGCCTTTAGCATTTCAGGCCTGCCGGTAAGCTGGGGGTATAAGGGGCGATCTTCGGTACTGTCAAGCGCACGCGTCTGAAGCATACCGGATTTGTTTCAAGAGTTGCGGGAAACTGTTCAGGCGGTCGGCTCAAGTCCGGGTAGACTGGCTTTGATGGGAACCCGACCGGATGGCGTCTCCGTAGCTTGACTGACAGCGCGGGCAATCCAACCACCGCCAAGCACCCGGTTGCCGCCATCTGCCAGATCATAAAATACACATGCCTGACCGGAGGCAATGCCGTCCTGACCTTCAACCATATCAACCACGGCTTGGCCAAGCGTATTCAGCCACAAGCGCGCGGCCCGGGGGGCGTGGGTGGAGCGCTCCTTGACGAGGACATCA
>JAATFR010000359.1 GCA_015655095.1 Hyphomicrobiales bacterium
CGGCATCGTTGGCGACGAAGAGGCGCTGGGCGCGCTCCATCAGTTCACCGGCCAGCGCCTGCGAGGAAGCTTCCCGCAACGCCTTGCCATGCACCCCTTCCGCCTTGGGGTCCGCAACGAAGACGAAGCCCTGAAGCTTGCCAACAAATTCACCTTCGACGAGCACATCCCCGTCTTTATTCACAGCCGCCATCAGATCCTCTTTTTGGCGCAAACGCTTCATCAGAATGCTGGTGCGCCGGTCTATGAACCTTTGCGTCAGCCTCTCGTGCAGGGCATCGGAGAGCTTATCCTCTATAGCGCGCGTCCGCTCTTGCCAATGCAAAGGTTTATCAAGCCATCCGCTTCGATTTGCAATAAAAGTCCACGTCCTGACATGGGCGATCCGCGCGGCGAGAGTATCAATGTCCCCGTCGGTCCGGTCCAGCTTTGAAACTTGCTCGGCAAACCAGGCCTCGGGAATATGTTCATGATCGTCCATCAGAAACCGGTAAAGGCGGTTCAAAAGTGACGCGTGTTCGCTCACCATGGTTTTACGAAAATCGGGTATCTGCGCGACTTCCCACAGCTTTTTCAGGGCAGCAGGGCCTCGCGCCAGCACTTTTATCTCCGGATCAAGCTTCAGCCTGACGAGCGCTTCATGGTCGATTCCCATCGGCGCGCGGCTTAATCCGGGCCGCCCCGGGGCCAGCTCAAGGCTGCGGACCAACCCGTCCAGACTCGAGAAGTCGAGATTGGGATTGCGCCAAAGCAACACTCTTTCGGCCTCGAACTGATGGTTCTCGATCCGTCCGATGGTCTCATCGGGCAGACCGGTCGCATCTCCCGTCACCCCGAAAGTGCCATTATTCATATAACGTCCAGCCCGCCCGGCGATCTGGGCAAGCTCGGAAACCTTGAGCGGACGGTGTTCCGAACCATCAAATTTGCTCGTGGAGGCAAAGGCGATGTGGTCTACATCCATGTTGAGCCCCATGCCGATGGCATCCGTCGCAACCAGAAAATCCACCTCCCCGGACTGATAAAGCGCGACCTGGGCGTTGCGGGTGCGCGGACTGAGCGCGCCCATAACAACCGCCGCACCGCCCCGTTGCCGCCGGATCAGTTCGGCCACGGCATAGACCTGATCTGCCGAGAAGGCGACGATGGCAGACCGACGTGGCAAACGCGTGATCTTTTTCGAACCGGACCATGTCAGTTCGGAGAATCTTGGCCTTGAGATAAAAATCGTATCAGGCAGCAGCTTCTGGATCAGCCCGCGTACGGTCTCAGAGCCCAACACCATTGTTTCCTCCCGGCCCCGCGCATGCAGCAACCGGTCGGTGAAAATGTGCCCGCGCTCCTTGTCCGTGGCGAGCTGGATCTCGTCGATGGCAATAAACGCCACCTCGCGCTCCAGCGGCATCGCCTCGACGGTGCAGATGAAATAGCGCGCATGGGGCGGCAAGATTTTTTCCTCGCCGGTGATCAGCGCGACTTCGCTCGCTCCCTTGACCCGGCGCACACGGTCATAGACCTCCCGGGCGAGAAGCCTGAGCGGCAGACCCATGATACCGGACGAATGCCCCAGCATCCGCTCGATCGCGAGATGGGTCTTGCCTGTATTCGTGGGGCCCAGTACCGCGGTCACGCGTCCGGGGGGCTCTAAACCTGCCCTGCTACTCATCACAGAGTTGATACCTGAATGCTTTCCGTCCGGAATGGACAGGCCCTTTTGGACCGCGCGATCCCCATGTGGGGCCCAACTTCATACCATACAAGGAAAAGAAATGCTCAAGAGGCAGCCCGGTTCAGGCCGACAGCTTTTTGATCCGGTGTCTCAATTCGCCCAGATTGCCGGAACCGATCAGCGACAGCACCCGCCGGGCCTTGAGAACCAGCGACCGCATCCGGCTTTTTTCGACCACATAAGGCTGATCGCAGAATTCCTTGTAGTCGAAGGATTCCGTCTTCTCGAATACCGCCGTGCGGTGGCCAATATCCCCCAGCGAACACCAGCCTGTCTCTTTTTTCAGGAAGGCCGAGAGAATGTGGCAGGACCACAGCTCGATGTCGTCTATGACCGAAAGGCCGCCTATTTTGAGCGCATAGGACGTATAGAACCAGTCGATCTGGGGCACGGGAAAGCCGTGGCCGCCATCCACGAGCACCAGATCAAGCTCGCCCATCTGGAGTTTCGGCAACGCGATCTGCGAAGGCTCATTGATGAAAGTCACCGTATCCATGGCGATTGCATTGCCGGCGCAAAAACTCCGTATTCGTTCCATTTCGCCAACATCAGGGCATACGCATATATGCCTGCACCGGAACATCGCGAAGATGACAGTGCTGAAACCCGCCCCCGTTTCCAGCGTCGCCTGCCCCGGGTGCAGCGTCTTCAGCAGAAAGTCGACCAGCTCGCTCGATATCGACCAGTTTTCCTTGCCGCCGAGGTGAAACTTCGACTGGTTGCGGAATAATGCCGTCAGCCGCGCCACGCTCTCCGCCGCAACAGAGGCGGCAACCGCGTCGGCGCTGGAATTGGGCTCCATCTTCACTTTCCCTTAATTTAAATCAAACTGATTTGACAATCTGGCATGGCCGCACTGTCCGGGACAAATCGCGCGCCCATGCAAGGGTCAGGAAAAAGGGCCCGGACGGGGCTGGAATGCCTGTTCCGGCAAAAAAAGATCATTCACCGAACAAAGCATGTCCGAATCGTTGACATTGGCGCTTTCCCGCTTCGTTCACGGCTAAATATTGTGGCTCCACAATGACTTACACACATTGCCGTAGCGTCATAGCCACCTTTCGACCACTAGCTGTAGTGAGTGATCTTGGCTCTTTCCGTCACCAGACTCCGGTCTATAGTGTTCTCAATCGATATATCAAAAATAAAAATCGGGAGGACGAAATGGACTTCACTATTCCAAAGGAATTGACCGCCTACCTCAAGGAACTGGACGATTTCATCGAACGGGAAATCAAGCCGCTCGAGAACGCCGACGACAATATCCGCTTCTTCGATCACCGGCGCGAACATGCCCGCACCGACTGGGACAATCAGGGCCTGCCCCGCCATGAGTGGGAAGCGCTGCTTGGACGGATGCGCAAGCTCGCCGACAAGGCGGGCCATCTGCGCTATGCGCTGCCGAAGGAATTCGGCGGCAAGGACGGCACCAATCTGGGCATGGCGGTCATTCGCGAGCATCTGGCCGCCAAGGGTCTTGGCCTCCACAATGATCTCCAGAACGAAAGCTCGATCGTCGGCAATTTCCCGACCGTGCTCATGTTCCGCGACTTCGGCACGCCCGAGCAGAAGGCCAGATACATCACGGGCTCGCTTGACGGTTCGATCCGCGTCGCCTTCGGCCTGACCGAACCCGACCATGGCTCGGACGCGACATGGATGGAAACCCGCGCCGTTCCCGAAACCCGCGACGGCGTGCGGGGCTATCGCATCGACGGCATGAAAATGTGGAACACCGGCGTTCATGTCGCCACCCATGATTTCGTCTTTGCCCGCACCAGCGGCAAGGATGGCGATGCGCTCGGCATCACCTGCTTCATTGTACCGATGGATGCACCGGGCGTCGTGATCGAGGAATATCTGTGGACATTCAACATGCCCACCGATCACCCGCGCATTTCATTCACCAATGTCTGGGTGCCTGAAGAGGACAATCTGGGGGGCATCGATCATGGCCTCCAGCTTGCCCAGCACTTCGTCCATGAAAACCGCATCCGTCAGGCCGCCTCATCGCTTGGCGCGGCGCAGTTCTGCATCAATGAAAGTGTGAAATACGCCAATGAGCGCAAGCCTTTCGGCAAACCGCTTGCGGCCAATCAGGCCATCCAGTTTCCGCTGGTGGAGGCCCATACGGAAGCCGAGATGATCCGGACCCTGATTCAAAAGACAGCCTGGCAGATGGACCAGATGTCGAAGCCAGATGTTGCGCGCTATCTCTCTGACAAGGTCTCCATGTGCAACTACCGGGCGAACCGGCTCTGCTGCAACACCGCCGACCTTGCCATGCAGATTCATGGCGGCATGGGCTATTCACGCCACAAGCCGTTCGAGCACATCTATCGCCACCACCGGCGCTACCGCATCACGGAAGGTTCCGAGGAAATCCAGATGCGCAAGATCGGCGGCGTTTTGCTTGGCTATATCCAGAAGCAGAAGCCCGCGCAGAAGGCGGCTGAATAAATGCTGCGCCGGTGAATAAAACGAACCGCCCCGGCTCATCCCGGGGCGGTTCTTCTTTCGGCACCCCGAAATTTCAGCGTCTGAAGAAATCCAGAAAAGCCGCCAGCGTTTCGTCCGGCGCTTCCTCCGGCAGGAAATGTCCGCCGGGCACGCCATGGCCGCGCACGTCATTGGCCTTCAGCCGCCATTCCTCCACCGGATCATAGAGACCGCCAACAATGCCGTTCTTGCCCCAGAGCACGAGCAGCGGGCATTCGATGCGCTTCTCCCCATCCTCCTTGTCATGCTGAAGATCGATGCTGGCGCCGGCGAGATAATCCTCGCAGGTCGCATGGATGGCGGCCGGATCACGGAAGAAGCGTTTATATTCCGCCATCGCCTCCGGCGTGAAAACGTCCTTGTCCTTCCAGGATGCGAACAGCCTATCAAGCCAGAAATCAGGATCATGCCCGATCATCTTCTCCGGCAAGGGCTGCGGCTGGATGAGATAGAACCAGTGGAAATAGGCGCTGGCGAGCCGCTTGGACAGACGCCCGTAAACGGTCGCCGTCGGCACGATGTCGAGAATAGCCGCCCGTTCGATCCGTCCGGGATGGTCGAGACACATGCGATGGGTCACCCTTGCGCCCCGGTCATGCCCCGCCACCTGAAACCGGGGATAGCCGAGCTTTTCCATGACCGTCACCTGATCGGCCGCCATCACGCGCTTGGAATATGCCAGATGCTCCTTATCGCCTTCCGGCTTGGCGCTGTCCCCATAACCGCGCAGATCGGGCATCACCAGCGTGAAATGCTCGGCCAGCGCCGGGGCGATCCGGTGCCACATCGCATGGGTCTCGGGGTATCCGTGCAGCATCAGCAGGGGCGGACCCTTGCCGCCCGTCACCAGATTGATCGTGACTTCGCCCGTATCGACCTCGCGCTGTTCGAATGCCTCCAGCATCGTCTCTGCCAATTGGTTTTTTATGAAAGCTTCCCGGCCATGACCTGTCCGACCAGGGGATCGAAGCGGGAAGCCATGGCCGTCAGTTCCCGGTCGGATAGTCGGGGGCCTGCTGCACGGCAGGATTGAGAATTGGCGCCTTGAACCCCTTCGGCACGCCCTGGACCCGGCTGCAGGTCTCAGCTGTCTTCTGATCGAGCGCCGAGGCCGGCGCCCAGTAAACCGGCGTGAAGGCCTGTGCCTGCTGCTGAATAGGCTTGATCTCATCGGGAGACAATTCCCGCGACAGCTTGTCGGCAAGCCTCCCGTCCGGCACCGCGCCAAGCGTCAGCAGGGACGGATTGTGGATATAAAGCTCATTCCAGAAGGCCGCCGCCTTCAGGTTGCGGCTCACGAGCTTGCCCTCTGCATAGAGTTGAGCAAGGCTCTGCTGAGCTTGCGCGTTGCCGCCTTCGGCTCCCCGCTTCATCCACGTGAGCGCCGTTGGAACGTCGCCCTTCGCCGTGATGATGCACTCTCCCAGCGCATATTGGGCCTCCTCATATCCCCGGCCGCGATAGGCAAAGCAGGTCAGAACCTGCAAGGTCTCGTCGCTGCACGCCTTGCCGGAATCCGCCTCGTTGATGGATTGGGCATAGAGCGAGGCAATAGGATCCTGATCGGCGATACTGGGGATAACATTGCCATTGCCGTCGCGCTCGACGCGCTTGCCTGAACCGCAACCTGCAAGCGATCCGGCCACGAGCACCACCGCCGCGAAAGCGGTTGCCCTGAAAAGGCGACGGGAGCGGAGCGGGAATGATGGAGCTCTGGGCATGAATACCTCTTTTGGGCCTGACTCGCGGCAAGCGCGCATGGTGTTGGGAAAAACCGGCGGGTGCAAGCGCCCATAGAGCCTACGCATTTGACGCAGGGGAATCACGCAGGTCCGCCCGGAGGCGCGGCTTTGTTTGACCGGCACGGTCCCATCCCCGATACTCCGCGCGCTTTCGGGTCGCCTCCGTGACATGATAAACTGGCGAACAATGAAATTCCGGCGAGAGTAGATGGCAATGGCGTGGGAAAAGAAGACGTTGGCGGAATGGCAGAAAGCTGCCGAAAAAGCCACAAAGGGCGACCTCGGCAAGCTGACATGGCACACGCCGGAGGGCATTGATGTAAAGCCGCTCTTTACGGCTGAGGATCTGGATCGGATCGCCGCCGAAGGCTACGACGCCAATACGCTGCCGGGCTTTGCCCCCTTCACCCGCGGGCCGCAGGCGACCATGTATGCGGGCCGCCCCTGGACCATCCGCCAGTATGCGGGCTTCTCGACCGCCGAGGATTCCAACGCCTTTTACCGGCGCAACCTCGCAGCGGGCCAGAAGGGCCTTTCAGTCGCGTTCGATCTCGCCACCCATCGCGGCTATGACAGCGACCACCCCCGCGTCGTCGGCGATGTCGGCAAGGCGGGCGTCGCCATCGACAGCGTCGAGGACATGAAAATCCTGTTCGACGGCATCCCGCTCGATGAAATGTCGGTATCGATGACCATGAATGGCGCGGTCATCCCGATCCTCGCCAACTTCATCGTGGCGGCGGAGGAGCAGGGCGTCAGTCAGGACAAGCTCTCAGGCACAATCCAGAACGACATTCTCAAGGAGTTCATGGTCCGCAACACCTACATCTATCCGCCTGCGCCCTCGATGCGGATCATTGCGGA
>JAATFR010000062.1 GCA_015655095.1 Hyphomicrobiales bacterium
TGCCCGAGCCCGCCGCGATCCGGCGCTTGCGCCTGGCATCCAGAATCTTGGGATTGCGGCGCTCAACCTTGGTCATGGACGAGATGATCGCGGTCTGACGCTTGATCACCTTGTCGTCGAGGTTCGAGTCCGCCATCTGCTTTTGCGCCTTGGCGATGCCGGGCAACATGCTCATCACGCCCTTGATGCCGCCCATCCGCGCCATCTGGGAAAGCTGTTCGGAGAGATCGTCGAGATCGAACTCCCCTTTCTTCATCTTTTTTGCAATACGGTTGGCTTTTTCCGCATCGATGGTCTCGGCGGCGCGCTCGACAAGGCTGACCACGTCGCCCATGCCCAGAATACGGCCGGCAACTCGTTCGGCGCGGAAATCCTCCAGCGCGTCGAGCTTTTCGCCCGTGCCGAGCAGCTTGATCGGGACGCCTGTGACCGCGCGCATCGACAGCGCCGCGCCACCACGGCCATCGCCGTCCACACGGGTCAATATGATGCCCGTCACATCAATGCGTTCCTTGAACTGGCGCGCGACATTGACGGCGTCCTGGCCGGTCAGGCTGTCGGTCACCAGCAGAATTTCGTGCGGGCTGGTCACATCGCGCACTTCGGCCATTTCGGCCATCAGCGCCTCGTCGATGTGGGTGCGGCCCGCCGTATCGAGCATCACCACGTCATAGCCGCCGAGGCGGCCCGCCTCGATCGCCCGTCGGGCGATCTGGACCGGGTTCTGCCCTGCGATGACGGGCAGGGTGGCGATTCCGGTCTGTTCGCCCAGAACCCGAAGCTGCTCCTGCGCGGCCGGACGGCGCGTATCGAGCGAGGCCATCAGGACCTTGACCTTCTCGCGCTCGGCCAGACGTCGGGCAATCTTGGCGGTCGAGGTCGTTTTGCCCGAGCCCTGCAGGCCGACCATCATGATCGGCACCGGACGGACGGCGTGAAGCGAGATCACCGGCTCATCGGGCGCGGACGCGCCGCCGAGCATCTCGACCAGCTCGTCATGAACGATCTTGATGACCTGCTGGCCCGGCGAGACGGATTTGACGACCTCATGGCCGATCGCCCGCGCTTTCACCTTGTCGATGAAGCTCTTGACCACCGGCAGCGCCACGTCCGCTTCGAGCAAAGCCCGGCGAACCTCGCGCATGGCCTCGTCAACGTCCTTCTCGCTCAGCGCGCCGCGGCCCGTGAGCTTTGAAAAGACATCGCCAAGGCGGCCAGTCAGGTTTTCAAACATACATCCACTCGTGTTGACGCCCGGAAGGGCACGACGCGAAAAACACAAAATCGCCCGTGAGCGAACCATCGCCGACGGACGTTGACCCTTGATCTCGAAGATCCTCGGGCGGATCGGGAAAGCAAATTCCTGATTTCGGGGCGAAACCTAGCCTCAGCCCCCAAACGAGTCAAGCAGACAACCAAGATTGTCGGGACTAGAAGACGCGAGGAAGTTGAAGAGATATCGAGAAAATTAAAGCGAGGGGGAATAATCCCCCCTCGCCTCGTGACACATTAGTCACCCATATTACTTCTTCTAGAAGAAGGCCTATCCGCAGCCTGCGCTAAATCAGAACCTGCAACACTCTTCTTTTCAGAAGTTGTTGTGGCTTCTCCACGAAGCATCTTGCTAGCGATAGACGCGACTTTAGACGAAGTACTTTCTTTATTGGCCATATTGGCCTCCTAAATGCTCCTCGAAGCCCTGCTTCGGAAGCTCGTCAGGCGGCATTGACGTTATTGACTGAAACGCTAGAATCCAGAGTTGTCTAGACTTGGTGTGTGCGTTCAGGCTGTTCCAGTTCGTGGTGCCGCATACAACGACCTTACTCCAGCCCCTCCGTGAGCAAATCTTTTGCCACGGAGGGTCAACACTTTTGATGGTAGGTCTGGCTATCCAAGGACGCAACAGGGAGTATTGTTGCGTTAACCCCCTGTTCTGACTCAATTTTTTTTAATTAAGCTTTTTCAAAGACTTGGCGAACGCAAAGAGAACGATTAATTATCTGTTCTGCCCACGAATCTTTTAGAATCATCTATCTTGCAGGGATTTTGTTCTGCGCCAGCTTGAGAATCAGCAGCTGAAGTCAGCCGAGATGAGACATTTGGAATGTTTCGGGTTCGAAGAGAGCCTAAGGTGCAAGCTGGCATTTTCGGGGGAAAAGCGCCATATAAGCTCCACCATGAGCACCGCACGCATTCATTTCCGCAAGATGAACGGGATCGGCAACGACTTCGTCGTGATCGACACCCGCCGCCATGCGCTGGCGCTTACCCCAGCCATCGCCCAATCCATTGCCGACCGCAACCATGGCATCGGCTGCGACCAGCTCATCACCATCGAGCCTCCCCGCAAGGTGGCGGACGCCGATGGCTTCATGGGCATCTGGAACCCGGACGGCTCGGAAGTGGGCGCTTGCGGCAACGCCACCCGCTGCGTCGGCCAGATTCTGCTCGATGAAACCGGCAAGGACGAGGTGGTGATCGAGACCCTGCGTGGACGCCTCACCTGCGAGCGCGCGCCGGGCGGCCTTTTTACCGCCGACATGGGCGCACCGCGCCTGCGGGCCGGGGAAATTCCGCTCTCTGCCCCGGTTCCGGACACCCGCGCTGTCGACCTCTTGCCCGTTCTGGCGGAAGCCCCCGGCCTGCCGCCCTTCGCGGCGGTGAACATGGGTAATCCCCATGCGGTCTTCTTTATCGAGGATTTTACGCGGTTTGTGCCGGGCGCGCTCGGGCCCCTGCTTGAACGCCACCCGATGTTTCCCGAACGGGCCAATATTTCCTTCGCTCGGGTGGATGATCGCGGACACATCACCCTTCATGTCTGGGAGCGCGGCGCGGGGCTGACGCTTGCCTGCGGCTCGGCGGCCTGCGCCACCGCCGTCGCGGCGATCCGGCTCGGCCTTACGGAGCGCAAGGTGGTCATTGCTCTCCCTGGTGGCGATCTGACCATCGAATGGCCCAGCGACACTGCACATGTTTTTATGACCGGCCCGACCACTCTGGAGTTCGAGGGCGAACTGGATGACCGGCTGCTGGCGGGTGCTGCCGCATGAGCGCGGCCCAGAGCAAAAGCCAGGTCATCACCTTCGGTTGCCGCCTCAACAGCTATGAATCGGAAGTGATATTGGGCCACGCCGAAAAAGCTGGCCTCGAGAACGCCATCATTTTCAACAGTTGCGCGGTGACGGCCGAAGCGGTGCGCGGCGTCCGCCAGGCCATCCGCAAGACAAGGCGGGAAAACCCCGCCGCCCGCATCATTGTCACCGGCTGCGCCGCCCAGATTGATCCCGATATGTTTGCCAACATGCTGGAGGTCGATCTCGTGCTTGGCAATGCTGAGAAGCTGGAAGCCCGGAGCTTCACCCCCGCCATCGCGCTGGGCAATGAGCGCGTCCGGGTCAACGACATCATGTCGGTGCGGGAAACCGCGGGCCACATGGTCAGCGCGCGCGAGAACAGCTTCGAGGGGCGGGTCCGAGCCTTTGTCCAGATCCAGAACGGCTGCGACCACCGCTGCACCTTCTGCATTATCCCCTACGGCCGGGGCCCCTCGCGCTCGGTGGCGGCGGGAAGCGTGGTCAGCGAAATCCGCGGCCTTGTCGCGGAGGGCTATCGCGAGGTGGTTCTCACCGGGGTCGACATCACCTCCTATGGCGCGGACCTGCCCGGAACGCCTTCGCTCGGCAACCTCGCCACCCGCATCCTCAAGCTGGTGCCCGAGCTGCCCCGGCTGCGCATCTCCTCCATCGACCCGGTCGAGGCCGATCCGGTTCTGATGCGCCTGATCGCGGAGGAGGAAAGGCTGATGCCGCATCTTCATCTTTCCCTCCAGGCGGGCGACGATATGATCCTCAAGCGCATGAAGCGCCGCCATCTGCGCGCTGACGCCATCGCCTTCTGTCAGGAAGCGCTGCGCTTGCGCCCGGACATGATCTTCGGCGCTGACCTGATCGCGGGCTTTCCGACCGAAACCGACGATATGTTTGAAAACAGCCTGCGCCTCGTGGATGAATGCGGGCTGACCTGGCTCCATGTCTTCCCCTTCTCGCCGCGCGCCGGCACGCCCGCCGCGCGGATGCCGCAGACGGACCGGGCCACCGGCAAGGCGCGCGCGGAACGGTTGCGGGCAAAAGGCACAGAACAGGTGCACGCGCACCTTGAGCGCACTTTGGGCACCGCGCAGACCATTCTGATGGAAAATGGCGGGATCGGGCGGACCCGCCAGTTCACGCCCGTGCGGGTGATGGACCCCCGCGCCCTCCCCGGCAGCCTGATCGAGGTGGCGCTGACGGGCCATGACGGAAAATCCCTCGAAGGCCGTCTGGCGGCCTGAAAGCATGATCCAGTTGAAAAAAGGCAATGATGTGAGCGCCGAAAGCGAAGAAGAAGCCCCGAAGAAGATATCGCTGTTCCAGCGGATGAAGGATGGGCTTTCGCGCTCCACTCGCACGATCACGGACGGGATCACCGGCATCTTCACCAGGAAGAAGCTGGACCAGGAGACGCTGAACGAGCTGGAGGATCTGCTGATCCAGGCCGACCTTGGCGTCGACGTCGCCGCCGACATCACCCGCGCCCTCAAGCGCGACCGCTTTGACAAGGAAATCTCCGACGAGGAGGTGAAAAGCTTTCTGGCCGGGGAAATTGCCCAAATCCTCAAGCCTGTCGAAAAACCCTTCGCGCCGGACCCGGCGCACCGCCCGTTCGTCACCCTTGTGGTCGGCGTCAACGGCTCGGGCAAAACCACCACCATCGGCAAGCTTGCCAAGGCTCTTAAGGCGGATGGTAAATCCGTTCTGCTGGCGGCGGGTGACACTTTCCGGGCGGCGGCCATCGACCAGCTCAAGGTCTGGGGCGAGCGCATCGGCGCGCCCGTGGTCTCGACCAGGGTCGGCGGCGACGCGGCAGGGCTGGCCTATGAAGCCGTTGAGCGCGCTCGCGCCGAAAACCATGACGTGGTGCTGATCGATACGGCAGGCCGGCTCCAGAACAAGACGGACCTGATGGCGGAACTTGAAAAGGTGCTGCGCGTTATCCGCAAGCTCGACCCGACAGCCCCCCACGCCACCCTGCTGGTGCTGGACGCCACCACAGGCCAGAACGCGCTCAACCAGGTCGAGATATTCGGCAA
>JAATFR010000261.1 GCA_015655095.1 Hyphomicrobiales bacterium
ATCGCAGGCTTGATCGCCGGTCACAACATGGCTGCCTATAACGCCGCCAAGGCGGGCGTCTGGCTGTTGTCGAAGTCAGTGGCGCTGCATTGCGCCAAGCGCGGCTACCGCATTCGCTCGAACTCCATCCACCCGACTTTCATCGACACGCCGATCCTCGACGGCATGACGCGCGGCATGGCGAAGGAAGAGCTTGTTCGCAAGCTCGCCAAGCAGGTGCCGCTTGGCGTGGTCGGCGACACGGACGATGTGGCCTACGCGGTGCTCTATCTCGCTTCGGACGAATCGAAATTCATTACCGGCGCAGAACTGAAAATCGATGGCGGCATCTCCGCCATGTGATGGGAAAACGCGGGTTTTCCCGGCAATACGTCCTTGTTTTCGGGTGAAATCCCGGCCTGGTTCATCAAAACCTGTCATGATGCCTTATCCCTGTTGCGGGGTGGTGAGAGCATCCCCATAGTTAGGGGCATCATGATAAAACGTGCGTTGATAGTTCTTCACCAGGCCCGGTCAAATTCGGGCCGGGTCGGGCGCGCCCTTGCAATGCGCGGCTATGAACTCGATATCCGCCGCCCGGCGCTGGGCGATCCGCTGCCGGCGACCATGACCGATCATGACACCGCCGTGATTTTCGGCGGGCCGATGAGCGCCAATGACGATCTCGATTTCATCAAGACCGAAATCAACTGGATCGGAGTGCCCCTGAAAGAGGGCAAGCCCTGTCTTGGCATCTGCCTTGGCGCGCAGATGATGGCCCGCCATCTCGGCGCGCGGGTCTATGGACGCAAGGATGAGCGCGTCGAGATCGGCTATGTCCCCATTCGCCCGACCGAGGCGGGTCGCGGCCTGTTCGATGACCCCCAGCATGTCTATCAGTGGCATAATCAGGGGTTCGATCTGCCCACAGGCGCGGTGCAACTGGCCGAGGGCGAGCATTTTCCGGTACAGGCGATGTGCTACGGCAAGAACGCCTATGGCCTCCAGTTTCACCCGGAGCTTAGCCATCTGATGATGAACTCATGGCTGACCTTGGGCCGCCAGAGGCTGGATCTGCACGGCGCCCAGCCCGCCCGAGACCATCACGATGGCCGCATCCGCCATGATTATCGCATGAGGGAATGGCTGCGGCTGTTTCTCGACCAGTTGCTGGGAGACGGGAAAAAAGAGGCGGTGGAGTAAGGGGGAACCCTGCGCCTGCCTTTATCTGACAGGGTAAGCCCCGTCCCGGCAAAAGCCGCGACGGGGCTTTGTTTTATTTTCGGCCGAGACGGCTCACATCCCGGACAGCGCCTCTGGCGGCGCTGGTGGTCATGGCGGCATAGGCGCGCAGCGCAGGGGAAATTTTGCGCGGGCGTGGGTTGACCGGCTTCCAGGCATCCACTCCCTTGGCTTCCATGCGGGCACGGCGACGGGCGAGTTCCTCGTCCGAAACTGCGACGCGGATGCTGCGCTCTGGGATATTGATCTCGATCAGATCGCCTTCCTCGACGAGGCCAATCGCGCCGCCTTCTTCCGCTTCAGGCGAGATATGGCCGATCGAAAGCCCCGAGGTGCCGCCGGAGAAGCGTCCGTCGGTAATGAGCGCGCAGGCCTTGCCCAGCCCCTTCGACTTGATGTAGCTGGTCGGATAGAGCATTTCCTGCATGCCCGGACCACCGCGCGGACCTTCATAGCGGATCAGCACGACATCGCCTGCCTTCACGCTGTTGCCGCCGGTTGAAAGGATGCCCTTCACCGCATCGTCCTGGCTCTCGAAGATGCGCGCCGGGCCGGAAAAGATGTGGATGGAGGCATCGACGCCCGCCGTCTTCACGATGCAGCCCTCTTCGGCGATGTTGCCATAGAGCACAGCGAGCCCGCCGTCCTTCATGAAAGCATGCTCGACATTGCGGATGACGCCCTTTTCCCGGTCGGTGTCGAGCGCCTTGAAGCGGTTTTCCTGGCTGAACGCGACCTGCGTCGGCACACCGCCCGGCGCGGCGCTGAAGAAGGTGCGCACGCTCTCGCTGCTGGTGCGGACGATGTCCCAGCGGTTGAGGGCCTCGGCCATGGTCGGGGCATGAACCGTCGGCAACTGGTTGTGGATGAGGCCTGCCCGGTCGAGTTCGCCCAGAATGGACATGATGCCGCCTGCGCGGTGGACATCCTCGATATGGACGTCGGGTACGGCGGGCGCGACCTTGCAGAGCACCGGCACACGCCGCGAGAGGCGGTCGATGTCGCGCATGGTGAAGGGAATCTCGCCTTCATTGGCGGCGGCGAGCAGATGCAGCACCGTGTTGGTGGAGCCGCCCATGGAAATATCGAGCGTCATGGCGTTCTCGAACGCCTCAAAGCTCGCGACAGAGCGGGGCAGGACGCTTTCATCATCCTGCTCGTAATAGCGTCGGGTGATGTCAACGATGGTGTGCCCGGCCTCGATGAACAGGCGACGGCGATCCTCGTGGGTTGCGACCACCGTGCCATTGCCGGGAAGGGCCAGACCCAGCGCTTCAGTCAGACAGTTCATGGAATTGGCGGTGAACATGCCCGAGCATGAGCCGCAGGTCGGGCAAGCCGAGCGCTCGATGGTGGCGACTTCCGCATCGGTGTATTTGTCGTCGGCGGCGGCGACCATGGCGTCGATCAGGTCAACCGCGCGCGTGGTGCCATTGAGATCAACCTTGCCCGCCTCCATCGGCCCGCCGGACACGAAGACGACCG
>JAATFR010000021.1 GCA_015655095.1 Hyphomicrobiales bacterium
ACACATGTTTTTGGCGAATGTCCGCCAGTGCCGCGTCGATGGCGGCCAGCGCCTCATCCGCGGCATCGAGCGGCGGCGGGGGCGCCGCGTCCTGCAAGGCTGTGCCAAGCTCGCGCATGATAGCGGCAATGGCGTTTGCCGCGGCCGTCAAGGGCTCGCGCGCAATTGCCATGGCGTTGTCGGCATGGGGCCGGTCGAGCGCGCGGTTGAGAATGAGCAGGTTGGTGTAAAGCCTGCGGCAGGTCCGCACCAGAGCGGATGGATCGCGCTCATCGGTCAGCCGGGCGCGGCGCTCCTGTCGCGCCTCGCCCTCCAGCTTCTCGGCCGCGGCGAGATGCACCTTGGCTTTCGCCTGCTGAAGACTGGCAGCGCCTGGGTCGACCGGCGCGCTCAGCGTGCCCACACGCAGGATGAGCGCATCGGCGACAGCGGCAAGCGTGGCAGATATCTCCGTATAAAGATTTTTATGCGCCCGCGCCGGCAAAACCAGAACGGAAACCATGATGCCGATGATGCCGCCGACGGAAATCTCGAATACCCGGTCGAGCGCCGTCGCAAACGGGGAGAGTCCATATTTCGACAGCAGCATGATCGCCGCCGTCACCGGGGCGATACGGAAGCTGGGGTTGAGCGCAGCGAGAAGACCGGTTGGCATCAACGCGATCAGCAGGACATAGGGTCCGATTTGTGGAATGCGGATTTCGATGCTGGCGACGGCAAAGCCGATGGCGGCCCCCGCCAGCGTGCCGATCAGCCGGTCGATGGCGGCCTTCAATGAACTGCCGACATTGCTCTGGATGACGATAATGGATGTGAACACGGCCCAGATCGCCTGCGGCAGGCCGATCCAGCCGGTCATGAGATAGGTGAACTCACCCGCAATGACGAGCTGCGTCGTCAGTCGCAGCGGCGCGCTGTATTTGCCGACAAGGCCGCGCAACCGCCCGAAAATCTGCCGGTCCCAGTTCATACCGCCCTATGCGAAAAGATCGAGCACGTTCTCGGGCGGACGGCCGATGGCGGCGCGCCCCTCATGCACCACGATGGGCCGCTCGATCAGAACCGGATTTTCCACCATGGCGGCAATCAGCCTGTCGTCAGACAGGCTTTCATCGTCGAGCCCCAGTTGTTTGTAGGCATCCTCGCCCCGGCGCAGCAGTTCACGCGGCGTCATCTCGAGCATTTTCAGGATATTCTTCAGTTCAGCCGCGCTCGGCGGCGTTTTCAGATATTCGATGATCTCAGGATCGAGACCATGCTGTTCAAGCAGCGAAAGCGTCTGGCGCGACTTCGAGCAGCGGGGATTATGATAGATGGTCGTCATCATTTTTCCTGTCTGTGATCAGCGCCAATGGCGTCGGCGATGCTGGCAAAACCATCCGCGAGCAGTAGTGCGGCCAGCTCCTGCTTGATGCGGGTCACGAGGCCGGGGCCTTCAAAGGCAAGCGCCGTATAAAGTTGCACCAGCGACGCGCCCGCCCTGATCTTGGCATAGGCGTCCGCCCCCGACGAGACGCCGCCTGCGCCGATGATCGGCAGACGGCCCTGCGTCAGCCGGTATATCTCGCGCAACACCACGGTGGACATGGTCATGAGCGGATGCCCGGACAAGCCTCCCGTTTCATGGGCGAGCGGCCCCGCCACGAGCCCCGCCCGGGCGATGGTGGTGTTGGAGACGATTAGTCCGTCGAGCGGGCCGGCAAGCGCCACGGCGGCTATGTCCGCCAGTTCCTCGCCGTTGAGGTCAGGAGCGATCTTGAGCAGGATCGGGGTCTTTCCCTTGCGCGCGGCCAGAACCCTGCCCACCAGCGTCTCAAGTTCCCCGCGGGACTGAAGCGAACGCAGGCCCGGCGTGTTGGGCGAGGAAATATTAACGACAAAATAGCTGGCCAGGCCCTCGAAGGTCGCAATCCCGGCCTCATAATCCGCGATCCGGTCGCCCGCGTCCTTGTTCGCCCCGATATTGACGCCGACCACGCCGCCGCGCCCGCGCCTTGCCTCCAGCCGGGCCCTCAGAGCCGCATGGCCCTCATTGTTGAAGCCGAACCGGTTGATGACCGCGCGCGCCTCAGTCAACCGGAACAGGCGGGGCCGTGGATTGCCCGCCTGCGGCCGGGGCGTGACAGTGCCGACCTCGGCAAAGCCCATGCCCAGCGCCAGCATCGCATCGGGCACCTCGCCGTTTTTGTCGAAACCGGCCGCGATGCCAATGGGGTTGGCGAACCTCAACCCAAGCACATCGACTGCCAGCGATACCGGATCGGTAATCCTTGCCCTTGGCCCCAGACCCACCTTCAGCGCGCCGAGCGTCAGATTATGCGCAAACTCGGGATCAAGGCGCGTGAGCACGGGGCGGATGAGCGGGAAAAGATCCATCGGTTGAAAACTCGCAGAGCAGAAACGTCAGAGATGATCGGGGAAGACATGCCCGCCATCGGGCGCGAGCGGCAATGGCATGGCGTCGATCACCGCCTCGAAAACAAGCTTCTGGTAGAGATGGGGGAAAAGGTCTCCATCCCGCGACGGCTCCCATTTCAACGTCGCGCCAAGTTCCCCCGCATCGACGCTGAGGAGGATAAGCCCGTCCTGCCCGGCGAAATGCCGCCGCGCGGTTTCAGCCACCTGGGCCGCCGTGGAAAAATGAATGAAACCATCCGCCTGATCAACGGCGGACCCTGAAAAGGCCCCCTCGGCTTCGGCGTCACGCCATTCTTTTTCCGTAAGAATCTTGTAGATAATATCTGCCGTCATGTCCGTCCCGTTTGGCGTCAAGGAATGGCATCCTAGAGCATTCATCGCGGTTCGGCTCATAAAATCACGGACTTACCGGATCGCGCCTTTGGGGTTCACAGGCCCCTCATCGGGCAGAATTGCCGGGTCACCCATGCGCACATGGATGATGCCCTGCACCGCACCCGCCTTGCCGGAGGCAAGGGCCTTGTCCAGATCGCGTGCGGCTGCAAGCGTATAGCGTTCGACGGCATCGCGCGGCGATAAGGCAATAATGGTCGCGAGCTGCGCCCGGGCATCGCCCGCCATCCCGTTGCGCCCGAGCGCCGCCAGTTGCAGGGCATATTGATAGCGGATCAGGCTGGCGTGCGGATCAAGCTGAAGAGCCTTGTCGTAGGCGCTGCGGCCCGCCTTGATGGATGCACCGTAAAGCCCTTCCCCGAACACGCCCCCGGCATAGGAAATCTCCAGATTCCAGCCACCAAGCGCGGCGAAAGCCCACGGATCACCGGGATCAAGCTCGATCGCCCGGTCGATGTGCATCTTCGCCATGCTGGGCAGTCCCTGAAAATGGGCGACAAGTCCCCCTTCGGCACGGGCCGCAAAACCAAGGGCGATGGCAAGGTAAATATGGGCTGGCGCAAAAGAAGGGTCGAGGTCGAGCGCCTGCCGGGCATCCAACTGCGCCTGCTTGAATGTGTCACAGGCCTTGTTGCGGGGCGCCATATAGTCGCCATAGGCAATGAAGGAGCGGGCCGCAAAGGCATAACCGACGGCCCCGCCCTGCGCCTGGGCAAGGCTCGCCGCCTGCAGGAAATCCCCGTGGGCAAAAGCGTTTTCCGCCTGATCCAGCGCAGACGCCGCCGAGACCCGGAACGGAAGCAGGCAAAGGAAGAGGGCCATCAGGAAGGGCAGGCTCCGGAGAGGGGAGCACCATGTGCCAGAACGTGTCATCGCCTGAATATTCCTTCGCAGGGGCAAGCCGGGGCAGAGATATAGCGCGCCGCGCCGTCCCTGTCGCCCCGAACAGGTCTCGATCACATTCGTACACTGATCTATATATGACATTACGGGACAAATCCGCCGCTTTCCCGAAAGCCGGTGGCAAAGCGGCGCGACAGGCTATACTGCGCCATCATGAACCTGCCGACACAATCCGATTCTCCCAATAATACGGGTCTGGCCCTGCCGGATTGCCCCGCGCTGGTGGCGGCGCCGTCCGGCGC
>JAATFR010000278.1 GCA_015655095.1 Hyphomicrobiales bacterium
ACGGGGTCGGCAAATGGTGAAATATCCGGCCCTCTCCATCCTTGCGCCGCCGTGCGGGTGCGCGGCCGGCG
Source organism: Hyphomicrobiales bacterium (assembly GCA_015655095.1). Classification (GTDB taxonomy): domain Bacteria; phylum Pseudomonadota; class Alphaproteobacteria; order Parvibaculales; family Parvibaculaceae; genus JAATFR01. The sequence continues at coordinate 72 of JAATFR010000278.1, forward strand.
GATGCGGCGGCGCTGCGTCGCCAGCGATGGCATCCGCGCCATCCTGCCCGCCTTCGGCGCCTTCACCGGCGGCCTTAATGTGCTCGATGAAGCCTATGACGCCCTGCTGCCGGGGCTTGATTTCCACGCCTGGATGATGGGGATGGCATCAGTAGTGCCCGTCGCGGCGCACCGCCTTGAGCCGGACTAGAGAAGGGGCCTGTCAGCTTAACAGCAGTGCCGTTCCGTAGAGGCCCACCGCGAAGACCACATGCCCGGTGATACTGAGCAGGCGCGCCAGCGTTGGATTGGGGGCGCCTGAGCAGGCGACGCCGACGCCCATGCCCGGCTGAAGCACGAACCAGCCGAACCCCACCGTAACAAGGCCCACGATCAGCGCCGGGAGAAAGCTCGGGTGATGGGCCCAGTCCAGCCCCCAGATGGCGAGCAGACCGGCCGCGAAGATAATGCCCACGACATAGTGCATGGTCCATCCGATGGCGAGTTCACCCGCCACAGGCGCTGAATGCATGATGCCCTGCGTATGGACAAACTTGAGGCGCGGGAAATAGGCGAACCAGCGGCCAACCATTGCCCAGTTCCCCGAGGGCAGGCCGAATAGCATTTTCAGCAGCTTTGCCCATACGTCCAGCAATGCGGTCGCCCCGATGCCCATCAGCACCGCCAGACCTGTGAATTCGAACATTATCGCCACCCATCTTGCGAATCGCCCCCGGATCCGGTCATGGACAGGCTAGCCGGTTTAGCCCAGCCGTCCCAGTATCGGGAAGGTCGTGATCAGGAACAGCGCAACCTTCTCGAACGAGCCGAGCAGCATCAGCGCGCCCGTGATGACCAGCAGCAGCCCCGCCACGATTTCGACCTTGCCCATATGCTTGCGGAAGCGTGCGGCGAAAGCCAGAAAGCCGCGCACAGCGAAGGCGGCGGCAAGGAACGGGATACCAAGGCCAAGCGAATAGACCGTGAGCAGGCCGACGCCGGTGGAAAGGCTTTCCTGCGAGGCCGCGACAGCCAGAATGGTCGCGAGAATAGGCCCGATGCAGGGCGTCCAGCCGAAGGCGAAGGCAAGGCCGATCAGATAGGGGCCCATAATCCGCCCGCCCGGCAGTTCAGGCCTGAAGCGGGCCTCCCGGTGGAGAAAACCGAACCGGAGCAGGCCGACATAATGCAGCCCGAAGGCGATGATGATCACGCCTGCGATGCGCCCAAGCACGATCTTGTGGGCAAGGATCAGCGGGTTGATGGCCGATGCGCTGGCCCCCAGCGCTACGAAGACGGTGGTGAAGCCGAGCACGAAGCCGATGGCGCCCAGCGCAACCCGGCGGTTGAGCCCCGGATTGTCGATATCCGCCCCATCGGCGACCAGCTTGTCGAGGGACGTACCCGCGATGAAGCAGAGATAGGCCGGCACCAGCGGCAGCACGCAGGGCGAGAGAAAGCTGATGAGCCCTCCGGCAGCGGCTGCCGCATAGCCGATCTCGATAGACGCCATGAAAACTCTCCGGGCCCGATCGCAAAAGGCATCCGGGCGGCCATCAATCTAGCTGCCCGCCCTGCCCGGGACCAGACCCGGCGGCTGCGGCCCTTTCATCAGGGACCAATGAAATCCTGCACGATATAGAGTTCTGTCCCCTTACGGGCCAGACCAACGCCCGTCTGGGTGTAATTCGGGCTGCGCAGCACCTTGCGCTGGTCGGGGTTTTTCAGCCAGAGCTTGAGCGCCTGCCCGGCGATCTGCGCCGGTTCAGCCGCCGCGGGGACATCAAGCACGGCGATATTCTCGTCCACCCCGCCCTTGAAGTCCGGATTGAGCACCAGCATCCGCTCCGTCGCGCCCTGCCCTTCGGGATTGAAATTGCCGACGAAATTGCGCTGCACCATGTCGGCGGCATGGGTGGCGGCGCTGTGCTGGAGCTGGCCGTTGGCGCTGAGCGGGGCCACGCCCGCACTGGCGCGCGCGCCGTTCACCGCGGTCAGAATGGCGTCGCTGACAGGATCTGAACTTTGCGCCGCGGCTTCCGCTGTCGCAGGCAGGTGCGAGGTATCCACCCTGACCGGCGGCGGCGAGCCATTGTTGCTGGCGCAGGCGGCAAAGAACAGCAGCATGGCGGACAGCACCGCCAGATTGACCACGCGCTTCGTCAAGTCCCTTCCCTCCCGCGATTCTCTTTTGGATATCGTAAGAGAAAATTACCAGACAGTCGCGTTTCCAGACGCAAGCACTTGACGCTTACGTCAACGTCAACTAGCATTTTTCTATTGAAGTCTGTCCGCATCCCGCAAAGGGAGCGTAATTCCTGGGAGGGAACGATGGAGACTCAAACACACCATTCGCAGGTCAATGTCGCCGAGGACATGGCCCGCCACAAACCCGGCGTCACCTATTCGATCACCCAGCTTGCCGAGGAATTCGGCCTGACCACCCGGGCGATCCGGTTCTACGAGGACAAGGGATTGCTCGCCCCTGAGCGGCAGGGGCAGACGCGGATCTATCATCCGCGCGACCGCGCCCGCCTCATTCTGATCGTACGCGGCAAGAATGTGGGACTGGGACTTGCTGAAATCCGGGAGATTCTTGACCTCTACAATCTGGAAGACGGCGTCGAAACCCAGTACCGCGTTGCCGTGAGCAAGTTCATGCACCGCATCGACCGGCTGCATGAGCAGCGATCAGACATCGACCTTCAGATCAGAACGTTGCAGGATGGCATCCAGCGGCTCGAGAAATTCCTGTCCGGCAAGTCCTCATCACAGACCCCCAAGGCCAGTTCCCCGGCCCGGCCCGGAACAAAAGCCAAAGGCTGACGGATCGGGTCGGACAGGCGAGAGCCATCTGTGCCCCTTTCAGCAAGTGAGACCACCCATGCCGAGCTACCAAGCGCCTCTTCGCGATTATCGTTTCCTGCTGCATGAACTGCTCGATCTCAGCCAGTACGCTGCACTGCCGGGTTTCGCCGACGCGGCGCCCGACCTCGTCGACGCCATTCTCGACGAGGCGGCGAAGCTGACGCAGGAAGTGTTGCAGCCGCTGAACCAGATCGGCGACGAGCAGGGATGCAAGCTCGAGAACGGCGTGGTGACGACGCCTGAAGGCTTCAAGGCCGCCTATAAAACCCTTGTCGAAGGCGGCTGGCCCGCCCTTGTCGTGGACCCGGAATATGGCGGCCAGGGTCTGCCCAACACGCTCGGCGTGCTGTTCAACGAAATGGTGTCGTCGTCCAACATGGCGTTCGGCATGTACCCAGGCCTCAGCCACGGCGTTTATTCGGCGCTGCATGTCCATGGCTCTGACGAGCTGAAAAAGACCTATCTGCCCAAGATCGTGACCGGCGAATGGACCGGCACGATGAACCTGACCGAGCCTCATTGCGGCACCGACCTCGGACTGCTGCGCACCAAGGCGGACCCGCAGCCCGACGGCAGCTACAAATTGAACGGCTCGAAGATTTTCATCTCCGCCGGCGAACACGATCTCTCGCAGAACATCATTCACCTGGTGCTGGCGCGTCTGCCGGACGCCCCCAAAGGCATCAAGGGCATCAGCCTGTTCGTCGTGCCGAAATTTCTGCCGAATCCCAACGGCAGCGTCGGCTCGCGCAACGGCGTGAAGTGCGGCGCCATCGAACACAAGATGGGTATCAAGGGCTCGGCGACTTGCCAGATCAATTTCGACGACGCCACCGGCTGGCTCGTGGGCGAGCCGCACAAGGGCATGCGAGCCATGTTCGTCATGATGAACAGCGAGCGTCTCTCCGTGGGCACACAGGGTCTCGGCATCGGCGAAATCGCCTACCAGAGCGCCGTCGCCTATGCCAAGGACCGTCTCCAGGGCCGATCTCTGGCGGGACCCAAGTATCCGGACAAGGCCGCCGATCCCATCATCGTGCACCCCGACGTGCGCCGCATGCTCATGACCATGCGCGCCTACAACGAGGGGTGCCGGGCACTCGGCGTCTGGGTCGCCAATGCCCTCGATCACATGGAACGGCTGCCCGAGTCGCCCGAGCGGCAGGATGCCGAAGACTTCATCGCCCTGATGACGCCGGTGGTCAAGGCGCTGTTCACCGATCTCGGATTCGAATCCGCCAATCTCGGACTACAAACCTACGGCGGGCACGGCTTCATCGTCGATCACGGCATGGAGCAGTTCGTCCGCGACGCGCGCATTTCCATGATCTA
>JAATFR010000405.1 GCA_015655095.1 Hyphomicrobiales bacterium
GCTCGGGGTCGGCCAGCAGGTCATGGGCCGATGAAATCGACTTGAACAGCTTTTCGGCCCCGGCGTCGCCGGGGTTCAGGTCCGGGTGATGTTTTTTGGCGAGCTTGCGGTAGGCGCTGCGGATCTGCGCCTGTGTCGCGTTACTTTCAAGCCCGAGAATCTTGTAAGGGTCATCCATAAGCCAATCATATCATTTGCTGTGCGCTTGTCTTCCCTCGACCGGGGCGGCCAATGATCACTTCCTGCCGATGCTGGAATGGAATTCATTCGGTTTCGACAAGGCGGGTGAGATAGTCCGGATCGACGATGTCGAGCGCGCCATAGCCTGTGCGGATCACACCCTTTTGCTCAAATTCCCGAAGAAATCTGTTCACAAGCTGGCGGCTGAGGCCGACAGCCTCGGCAATCTCGCTTTGGGTCAACGGGATGCGGCCATAGGGCTCGTTCCGTCCGGCATCGGCTGGCGAGCGCAGGTTGAGAAGCCGGGCGGCAAGCCGGGCCCTTGGGGGCAGTGACAGCGTTTCCGCCCAGCCGGTGATGGCATATTCAAGCTGGCGTGTGCCGAGTTCAGCGACGCTTGCCCAGAGTTCAGGGTGATCGCGCAGAATGTCGAGCAGGTCGCGCCGTCCGATGATGAGCAACTGGACGGGTTCGGCCGCCATGGCGATGAGAATGCGCCGCCCTACGGGGCCCGCATGATAGAGGCTGCCCTGACCGAACCATTCGCCCCGGTGCAGCAGATCGACCAGCACGAGATCGCCCCGGGGCAGGATGGCATGGAGGCTGACCGAGCCGGACACCACACCGCAAAACACCCCCGGCTCCTCGCGGGTGCCGTTGATCCAGGCACCTTTGAGATAGGCGGCGGTATGACCGTGGGAGAGCAGGGCGGCGCGGACAGCTTCAGGCTGGCTGGCGAACCAGCCCCCCATCGTTGCTTCCCGGATGCCGGGTTCCTTTTTCATTCCATTGCCCCAGAATGTCTACAGAGTGACATTATGGGGCGTGGGAATACGAAAGACTATTGAAAAGCGCTACGGCACGGCCGGGTGACAAGGGCACAAAAGTGCCGGAATAAAAGGTGGAGGAAACTATGAATTACATATTGAGGAATCCGGAAGGAGCATCTGTCGTCGACCCCTATTCCATCCCCCTCGACAAGCTCGACCCCAGCCAGCCGGAGCTGTTTCAGGCTGATGCCCACTGGGGCTATTTCGAGCGTCTCCGCAAGGAGGACCCCGTTCATTATTGTGCAGAGAGCGAGTTCGGGCCCTATTGGTCGGTGACCAAGTTCAACGACATAATGGCTGTGGATACCAATCATCAGGTCTATTCATCGGAATCGAGCCTTGGAGGCATCACGATCCGCGACCAGCGCACGGATTTCCGCCTGCCCATGTTCATTGCCATGGACCCGCCCAAGCACGATGCCCAGCGCAAGGTCGTGAGCCCGATCGTGGCGCCCGCCAATCTGGCCAGGCTTGAAAGCACGATCCGCACGCGCGTGCAGAACATCTTCGATTCCCTGCCTCTGGATGAGGAGTTCGACTGGGTCGACCGGGTGTCGATCGAGCTGACCACGCAGATGCTGGCGACGCTGTTCGATTTCCCGTGGGAGGAACGCCGCAAGCTGACCCGCTGGTCAGATGTGGCGACCGCCGTTGAAGGCGCCGGCGTCATCGACACACAGGAGCAACGCGAGGCCGAACTACTGGAATGCGCCCAGTATTTCACGCGGCTGTGGAATGAGCGGGTCAATGCCCGTGAGCCGGGGGGAGATCTGATCTCGATGCTTGCCCATGGCGAGTCGACCCGCAACATGGCCCCCATGGAATATCTGGGCAACCTCATCCTGTTGATCGTCGGCGGCAACGACACTACCCGCAACTCGATCACCGGTGGCGTGCTCGCGCTCAACCAGAATCCGGCCGAATATGAAAAGCTCCGCCGCAATCATGATCTGATCACACCCATGGTGTCGGAGATCATCCGCTGGCAGACGCCGTTGGCCCATATGCGCCGCACGGCCCTTGAAGATGCTGAACTTGGCGGCAAGCAGATCAAAAAGGGCGACAAGGTCGTCATGTGGTACGTCTCGGGCAACCGGGATGGAGAGGTGATTGAAAATCCCGATTCCTTCATCATCGACCGGGAGCGTCCGCGCCAGCATCTGTCGTTCGGCTTCGGTATTCATCGCTGCGTAGGCAACAGGCTTGCCGAGATGCAGCTTCGTATTGTCTGGGAAGAGGCCATGAAGCGCTTCCACATGATCGAGGTGGTGGAGCAGCCGAGCCGCGTCCTTTCAAGTTTTGTTAAGGGGTACAACTCGATGAAGGTCCGGCTTCATCCCCTGTGAGCCGATTTCTACAGTGGAATCAGGAATCTTTTTCTGGTTTATTCAGGAAAAGATTCCTCTTGCCTGTTGGTAGTCCATTGTGTCTGAGCAGTCTGAAAATCCGGAACAAAAATCAGAACCCAAGCTGGTCTCGACGTCCAGGATCGAAGGGATTTTCCGCAACGGGTCGCTGACGGTTGTCGGTATTATCCTTGGCTTCTCGCTCAACTTCATCAGCGACTGGGCATCAAGGCCACAGGTCTGGGATAAAAAGGATCTTCTTGCGGTGATCCCCTTGCTTCTCGGTGTCATCCTTCAGGTCAAAAGCTTTTCGGATCTTCTCTCTATCCGCTCCCTTGAGCTGGCCTATTACAACAGGGCGAAGAATATTTTTCTGGCGGGGCTGTTTTTTGCCGCCGTCGGCGTGGCAACGGCAATCATCACCGATCTTGCAACCATACCAGCGCCCAAATAGGAAAAGCGATGCGGCTCAGGCCTGCCCGCTGTGAGCGAAACCATATGATTCGGGCGCGCTGAAAGTATGGCGGACGAAGTCGGCAATGGTTCTCAATGTCTTGTCTTCACTGATGATTTTCCAGTCGATGCTGGCATCCATGAAATTGCGGTCTGAAGGTCCGGGAAGGGCGCCCCCGAAGTTGGCCTCGATTTCCCGGCCGTTGGGCCCAAGTGACAGGCTGAGAAACGGCAGGGGCTGACCGGCGGGATGGTCCCGGCGTCTTATCTCCAGTCGGGCAAAAAGCACATCGCCTTCCGTGATCCGCTCGATATGGCTTCCATGACCATATTTCCCGGCGAGCGTCTTCATGGCTTCATAGGCAGGCAGGATGACCTGATCCACATGGGCCGCGAACCATGCCTTGCGTTCAAGCTCGATTTGAAGGTCGGCTTTGAACTGCAATGGCGGTTTTATATTGTCGGCTGATTTCCCAAGAATGCTTTGGGCAAGTGAATCCAGAAAACCTGGCATGATTTCCCCCTGAATAAGAAGCTGTCGCATACATGCTTATGCTAGTGCAATCCGGCCAGAAAAGCGACGTGTCCGGAAAATATTTCAGAACTTCCGCCAGGTCTGCGGCAGCAGCACCGTATAGAGGGTGAGCAGTTCAAGACGCCCCGCCAGCATGGCGAAGATCAAAATCCATTTGGCGGTTTCAGGCATGCCGGAAAAATTGCCCGAAGGGCCGATTTCCGGGCTGAGGCCGGGTCCTGCATTGGCCATGGCGGAGGCGATGCCCGAACTGGCCGACAGGAAGTCGACGCCCGTCAGGGTCAGGGCCAGGGTGAGAAGGCCGAAGCTGACGAAATAAAGCGAAATGAACATCAGCACGGAGGTCAGCTCGGCCGGCATGACCGGGCGGTTGTTGAATTTCAGCGAAAGCACCCTGTGCGGCTGGGTCTGGTAGCGCAACTGGTTGACGAAAGCCCGGTAGAGCAGCATCCAGCGGAAAATCTTGATGCCGCCTGTGGTTGAGCCCGCGCAGCCGCCCACAAAAAACAGAATGAAGACAAGGCCGACGGCAAATGAACCCCAACGGGTGTAGTCGGCCGAGGCATAGCCGGTGTCGGTGATGACGGCGGTGAC
>JAATFR010000066.1 GCA_015655095.1 Hyphomicrobiales bacterium
CACTGGGCTTCAGGGTCTGCGGCACGCGGGCCGTGCGCATCGACATGCTGGAGCGGCTGGCGAATCTTATCCGTCCGATCATCATGGACCGCATCTATCAGGGCGGGTTCGTTGTCGGCCCGGACATGATGTCGCTGGTTGGCTGCTCGGGCGAGGAGTTCGCCGGGTTGCTGCGCGGGTTGGGATACAAGTCCCAGCTTGAGACGGTGCGGGTGAAAACATTAAGGACCGATGTCGCCCCTGTGGCGGTTCCGGTTGTCGAGGGCGATGCGCCCGGAATCGAAGCGCCTGGGGCTGATGCGGCTCCGCAGGTCCTTGAGCCTTCGCAGGCGACTGATCCCGAAGAGCTGGCCCCGGTGGCAGAAGCGGAGGCCGCGACGCCGGTGGCTGAGACGCCTGTGGTTGAGCCCGGGGTCACGCCGGTTGAGGTCCTCGCCGAGGCAGCGGTTGAGGCTGCCGGAGAAACCGTGACGGAGACCGCCCGGTCGCCAGAGCCGGTTTCCGGTGAGACGGTTCCGGCTGAATTTCAATCCGTCAGCGTTCCGGCACCAGCGGCTGAGGCCCCCGCGCCTGCCGTCACGGGCGGCATGTTCGAACTGAGCGATCCTGTCGAGCTCGAAATCTGGCGTCCGCAGCGCCGCCAGCAGCCGCACCGCCGGCCCTATCAGGGCGACAAGCGTCCGGCGCGGGCGGCAGTCCCGGTCGGGGCGGCGGAGAATGAGCAGGCTGGCGCGGGCAAGGCTGTTGAATCAAGGGATGAGCCGCGCCGCGGCGGCGAGCGGCCGGGCCAGCGGGCCGGGCAGCGTACGCCGGAAGAGTCGCGCGGGCGTCCCGATCAGCCACGGCAGGACAGGAAATCCGGCAAGCCGCAGGAAAGGTCACAGGGCAACAAGCATGGCAAGCCCGGTCGCGACGAGGCGGGGCGGAATGATCGTCCCCGCGGCGGAGAGCGGGGCGGGGACCGGGGCTACAAGGACCCCAAACCCAAGGACAAGCCCTATGATCCGGATTCTCCTTTCGCCGCGCTTGCCGTGCTCCGGGACCTTGTCGGCAAGCCATGAAGAAGGGCGATGCAGGCCGGTCCCTGCCGGGGGATGAACAACTAGCCTCCGGACAGCGGATAGACCAGTGGTTGTGGAAGGCCCGTTTCATCGGGTCGCGGACCCAGGCGTCTGATTTCATCGAAAGTGGGCGATGCCGGATCAATGGCACCCGGGTGACCCGGGCAAGCCGGACAGTCCGGTCGGGGGATGTGCTGACGTTCCCGCAAGGAAGCCGCATCCGGGTGGTTCGGGTTCTTGCCCTTGCGGCGCGGCGCGGCCCCGCGCCCGAAGCGCGGGCGCTTTATGAGGATCTCGATCAGGCGGGGGCGACCGGGAAGGAAGTCGGGGGGGCAGGGACCCGGGAGCAGGCGAACTGGTCCAATGCGAGTGCCCGGAATGAGCCTTCGACATGAGTTGTTGAGAAAGACATGCTGAACAAGATAATGGCGTTTCTGTCGAGCCCTGCCCCAAGGGCTGGTGGATTTGACGAGGTGCAGGTCGCGACCGTCGCGCTTCTTGTGCGGGCGGCGACTATCGATTCAGACTTTTCAGAGGCTGACCGCGCGACGATCCGCGTGATCGTCGGCCGCTCCTTCAGGCTGGAAGAGGCGGACATTGCCCGGCTGATCGCCGTCGCCGAGGGGGAGGAGGCCGAAACCCTCGATCTTTTCCGCTGGGCGCAGGCGATCAAGCAGCATATGAGCGAAGATGAGCGCGTCAGGCTCATTGAAGAAATGTGGGAAGTCGTTTACGCCGATGGCCATGTGGACGACTTCGAGGCCAATCTGTTGCGGCGCGTCGCAGGCCTGATATACGTTCCCGACGTTCTGTCGGGGGCTGCCCGGCAGCGGGTGCTCGCCCGGAAGGGCAATTCTAAAGAAAATAGCAGTAAGGCTCTTGGTTAGTCAGGGCTGGCGGAGACGGCGATGACCTATGTGGTGACCGAAGCTTGCATTCGCTGCAAGTATATGGATTGCGTGGAAGTGTGCCCTGTGGATTGTTTCTACGAGGGCGACAACATGTTGGTCATCCATCCCGATGAATGTATCGACTGCGGCGTTTGCGAACCTGAATGCCCGGCTGAGGCGATCAAGGCGGATACGGAGACGGGACTTGAGCAATGGCTCGATCTCAACGCCAAATATGCCGTGAACTGGCCTAACATAACGATCAAGCGGGACGCCCCTGCTGATGCCGATGAGATGCAGGGTGTTGAAGACAAGTTTGGCAAGTTCTTCAGCCCCGAGCCCGGCCAGGGTGATTAAGAGCCCGCTTCGGGTTCAGTTCGCGGGAGCATCGCTCCAGACAGGTGTTGCGCACTGATGAAGAGAGGGTGGTTCTCCTTATGGGCGAGCCGCCTGAAGGCATGCCTGGATGAGCCAAGTTAGCCTTCCAATTTGCCTAAGCATGTGATATACATGGCGCTATTAAGACAGAAGCGCGGTTAGTGCGCGTGCGAAAGAAAAAGCGTCGCTCCCGCTACGAGGCGTGGGTGATTTTTTTTGGCCTTTGGCAGGGCAGCCGGTTCTGCTGGAACGGTTGTCGGATACGAGCCGGGTTTATGGGCGGCGGAGTGCGGCCCTGAATCCGATGGTTCTATCTCTTCCCGCCCGCATCGGCTGAGATACCAGGTGAATGTAGGCATTCACAGGTGAGGAAGGTGCATGCTTTCCCATCGGATGTGTACCTGTTCCTGAGCACCGCTGTAGCCGCATTTAGTGTTGTATTGCTTCACTGTTTCGTGAGGCCCCGAACGAGTTTATCGGGGGCTCTGTGCTGATGGGAAAAGCGATGGTCACAACATCGACGAAGGCATCCAAACCTTCAAGCTCCGGCAAAACCGTGGCCAAAGGGGGGGCGGAGCGTTCTTCGACTGCCCGGCAGGCTCCCAAGGCTGACGCCAAGGGCGGGAAAGCCGCGTCGGCGAAGACCCGGCCTGCCGCCGCGACCTCCTCCAAGGGATCATCTAAAGGATCGGTGGCCAAGTCCACAAAGCCGGTGGCCAGGCCATTGGCCGGTATGGCGGTTAAACCGGCTGCCGCCAAGCCCAAGCCCAAGGCCGCGTCGGCGCCTGCCAAAAAGGCGGCAGCCAAGGCTGGGCCCGACGTCGCCAAACCGGTTGCTAAAACGGCAAACAAGACCGCGGCCAACGCAAAGCTCCCCCCTGCCGCCACCGCGGCAAAGACGGCAAAGCCTGCCGTGAAGACCCCGGCAAAGGGCAATGCCACCAGTAGCAAGAAAGCCGACAAGACGGCCGCGACTCCAAAGGGCGCAGCCGGTGTTTCCCGTGTAATGTCTGTGAAAGTAGCTGAAACAGTGTCCCAGCAAGCGTCAAACAAGCCCAAGACGACCAAATCCGCATCCGCTTCCGCTAAAGCAAGTGAAAAGGCGAGTGAAGCCGCCGCCAAGTCGGCAAAGACGTCTAGCGCCTCAAGTACGGGCAAGGCCAGCACGGGCAAATCTTCCAGCTCCGGCGAGGCAGCAGCGTCCAAGCGCCCCGCCGCAACTGCAAAACCGGCGGCGAAGGCAGCCGCGGCCACTTCAAAAGCGGCTCCCGCCCAGAATGGAGCGGCCAAGCTTGCCGCGGCACAAAAGGCGGCGACCGCGAGCAAGGCTGCGGCTGAAGCTGCGGCGGCCATACCCGTCGAGGTTGCGCCTGTCGCAGCAGCGGCAGCCAAGCCCGCCGCTGCTGCGCCGGTGTCGTTCAAGGCCAAGGAATTTGTTGTCTATCCCTCGCATGGCGTTGGCCAGATCCTCGATATCGAGGAACAGGTTGTGGCGGGGCATCGGCTTGAGCTGTTCGTCATTAATTTCGACAAGGAAAAGATGACGCTGCGTGTGCCGACCCACAAGGCGCAGGCCGTGGGCATGCGCAAGCTCTCTCAGGCGGATGTAGTGGGCTCAGCTCTTGAGACCCTTCGTGGCCGGGCGCGCGTCAAGCGCACCATGTGGAGCCGCCGCGCGCAGGAATATGAAGCCAAGATCAATTCCGGCGACCTGATCTTGATCGCGGAAGTGGTGCGCGACCTCTATCGTTCCGAGCGCCAGCCTGAGCAGTCCTACTCCGAGCGTCAACTTTATGAGGCGGCTCTTGACCGAATGGCGCGGGAAGTTGCCGTTGTGGAGCGTATTCCCGAGGATCAGGCGATTGCCCGGGTGACGGCTGAGCTTGAAAGCGAAAGTGCTGCGCGGGCCAAGGCCGCAGACAAGCTGCTGGAAAAGTCGAGCGACGAAGCGGTCGCCTGAGCCGATCCTCTTTCCTGACGAACTGATTTGCGGGCCGGATTCCCTTGGGGGCCGGCCCGTTTCATATTTATGGAGCAAGCAGTTCAATCTGCCCCGGATGGGTCGCTGCTATTTCGGCCCCATTCCAGGTACCGACCCAGCCTCTCACGCGCAGCCGGGCTCCTTCCAGAATCCGGGGATCGTCGATAAAGCTTGGCCATGGTTCATCTGAAAAGTTTTTCAGATTATTGGCGCTTATCCTCACAGTGAAATCGGTTTTCCAGCCGTCACCAAAATTGATGTAGAGCGTTTTGCCAACCAGAGCGGCGCTGACAACCTTTCCTTCGACAAGCTGGTAGGTCCCCTCATCCGCTCTGAGCCGGGTGGCGTTGGCGGCGTCCCTGATTGCATAATAGGGCAGGGCCCAGATGCCGCGCCTGGCGGCGCGTGCCATTTGTTCACTGGCCAGAAGCTCGTTCACACATGACTGGTTGTCCGGGAAGCTATAAACCCGCGCAAAGCCCTGCTCGATCATGGCCTGCTGTATCCAGCGCCCATCCGGGAGGAACATGTGGGCAAGCAACCGCTGATAACGGTCTTTTCTTTCTCCGCCATAGCGCAGCGTCACGGTCTTGCCGAGGCTGAGTTTCTCCAGGGCAATTCTGGACTGGTCAGCAAGGGGCCAGGTCTCAAAATTGCGCC
>JAATFR010000117.1 GCA_015655095.1 Hyphomicrobiales bacterium
GCCCAGAAACCTTCCGGATCCCGCTGCCAGCGTTCATATGTTTCCCGGTATCGCCCCATCCCGCTTCCGTCCTGTTTTTAAGCCATATTTAACCAGACGGCACATTACACCGGGAAAATGCCGGGTTGAAATGCAAAGCGCCGGGCTATGCCCGGCGCAGACGCCAGCCTCCCTGATAGAGGCAACACTTTAATGAGAGGTGGAAAGCCTCGTAATTTCTTCTTTCAGGCGCAGTTTCTCTAGTTTGAGATGAGTAATCTGGACATTGTCGGTCCAGGCGCGATGCCGTTCACGTTCAATCGTGGCATCAAGAGTACGGTGTCTCTGTTTCAGTTCGGCGATACGCGACTCTACAGTCATTAGCATCCTCCTTCTGTTACGTGAGCAACCGATTGAGTGTGACTCTTTCATAGCCGCTTGTCGAACCGACCCGGGCAATCATCCGAAGAAAATTGTACCACGCGGAAATATCAGACTAGATATGGAGACCATGAGCGAAACACAGCGGATAATCGTCGGCATCTCGGGGGCTTCAGGCGTCGCCTATGGCGTGCGGGCGCTCGAAATACTGCACGCCCTGCGGATCGAGACCCATCTGGTCGTCACCAAAGCGGCGGAAATGACGCTGGCCTATGAGATGGGCCTGTCGCTCCAGGACATAGATAAATTTGTCCACACCCGCTATCAGCTCCCCGATGTCGGGGCCGCTATATCCAGCGGCTCGTTCAAAACCATGGGCATGCTTATCGCCCCCTGCTCCGTGCGCACCATGTCGGAGGTCGCAACCGGCGTGACCTCGACCCTGCTGACGCGCGCCGCCGATGTTGTTTTGAAGGAGCGCCGCCGGCTTGTGCTGATGGTGCGGGAAACGCCGCTGCATCTGGGCCATCTGCGCACCATGACGGTGCTGAGCGAAATGGGCGCGATCATCGCCCCGCCCATGCCGGCCTTCTATGCCGAGCCCAGGAGCGTGGACGAGATCGTGACCCAGTCGGTTGCCCGCGTTCTCGATCTTTTCGGCCTCGATGCCCCTGACGCAAAGCGCTGGGGCGAGGATCTGGCGAAGGGACGCCGCGGCAAAACCCGCACCTAACCTGCCGCAGCCGCTTGCGCGGCAAGCTCACCGGCAAGGGGAGCGGCACCGGCAAGGCCCAGATCCGCCAGATAGATCGCCAGATTGTCCCGCGCCAGAACCTCGCCACCGCCCTCGCCCGGCTCAAACGGGATGACGCCTGTGAGCGCGCGCTGCATTTCACGCTCCGCCTCCAGTTCCAGCGCCAGCGTCTTTTGCCGCAAGGCCACAAGCCGGGCGTCCACTGTCATCATCCGCTTCAGGGCGCGCCGCGCATTGCGGAGCGGCCCAACGACCTCATGACTCCAGAGCGACGCCATGGCCCTGAGCGCGCTCATGTCGGCCTGAGAAAGGGCATACCCCTGCCCTCCGGCATAAAGACAGAGCAGTACAAGGTTGACCTCCACGCCGTGTGCGTCCTGAAGACCGATCAGCTTTTGGGAGATACCCGGACGGGCATAAAAATCCAGCGAGAAACCCCACAGACTGGCGGCAAATGTGTCAGCATCCCTCATCCCCTGAGCTTGCCCTTGCTCCGGGGCAGCAGGCAAGCTAGAACCGCCTTGCGTCCGACCATGGAGATGACGTGGTTAATGACTGAGCACGAAGAAAAAGAACTGGGAAACATCCTTGCCCAGCTCAAGGAAGAACATCGTGACCTCGACAGCGCCATAAAGGCGCTGCAAGCGCTCGCCATGAACGACGAACTCCAGATCAAACGGATGAAGAAGCGCAAACTCGCCCTTCGCGACCGCATTCAGGGGCTGGAAGACATTCTCTGCCCCGACATCATCGCCTGATTTCTCCCCGATTTATCCCAACTTGCTAATAGGTCGCGCCTGAATATACTGGCGCGCTTTCCGGCCACCGGCTCAAACTCGCCGGTCAATACGGGGCATGGAACAGCATGGCCAAGTCGAAAGCACAATCCCGGCCGCTCGTCGGCATCATCATGGGCAGCCAGTCGGACTGGCCGACCATGAAGCATGCCGCCGATGTGCTGGAAAAGCTGGGCGTGCCTTTCGAGGCGCGCATCGTCTCAGCCCACCGCACCCCTGAACGCCTGTTCACCTATGCGAAAACGGCCCGGGATCGCGGGCTCAAAATCATCATCGCCGGGGCGGGCGGCGCGGCCCACCTGCCCGGCATGGCCGCTTCCCTGACGCCGCTCCCCGTTTTCGGCGTGCCCGTGCAATCAAAGGCGCTCTCGGGGCAGGACAGCCTCCTCTCCATCGTACAGATGCCCGGCGGCGTTCCTGTCGGCACGCTTGCCATCGGCGAGGCTGGCGCCAAGAACGCGGGCCTGCTGGCCGCCGCCGTGCTCGCCCTCACCGACAAGGCGCTTGCCGGGCGACTGGACGCCCTGCGCACGGCCCAGACGGAGAGCGTCGCGGAATTTCCAAAGGATTGACCCAGTGAACGAGCGCGTGTCCGCGATCCCGCCCGGCGGGCGCATCGGTATTCTCGGCGGTGGCCAGCTTGGCCGGATGCTGGCGCTCGCCGCCGCCAATCTGGGCCTGACCTGCCACATTTACTGCCCGGACGCGGACCTGCCCGCCGGGCAGGTTTCAGCCGCCGTCAC
>JAATFR010000299.1 GCA_015655095.1 Hyphomicrobiales bacterium
AAGCTCGGCGAGCGCGAGTTCGTCCCGGCCCGCCGCAAGGCTCGCGCCGATAATATCCGCCGTAGCGCCAGCAGCCAGAGCAAGCGCTTCGCCCGGACTTCTACGACCGGCCAGTGCCGCGCCTGAAAGCGCGCCCAGAAAGAGCCCCGAAAAAAGATCGCCCGCGCCCCTCTGGGCCTTCGCATGGCGGCGGGTTTCGACCCGGAGGGCCTGATCCTGCGTCACCACAAGACTGGCGATATACCCCTCCTTCGCGAAGGATGAGGTCAGCACCACAATCCCCGGTTTGAGGCCTTTCGCAAGCGCGATGGCATCCATCGTCGTCCGGGGCTTTGCCCCCGCCAGCACCCCAAGCTCGAAAAGATTAGGCGTGATGATGTCGGCAATCCCGGCGAGCCGCTTCATGACCCCGGCGATTTCAGGCGCTGTATAAACCCCAGTGTCCTCGTCACCCAGGATCGGATCGCACAGATAAAGCGCCGAGGGGTTGGCCTCTTTCACCCGCTTGACCACTTCCGCGATCGCCGTGCCCTGCTCCGATTCCACCAGATAGCCGGACATGATGACGTCGCAGCGGCTGAGCCAACCCTGCGCCTCCAACGCCTTCACATAGCCGAGAATTTCATCGCCCGGCGTGCGCCGGCCAAATGGTCTGCCGTGGCCTGGATGATGAGAGAGCAGCACCGTCGGGATCTGCCAGACCTCATGGCCCAGAGCCTGCATGGCGAAAGCCGCTGCGCTGTTGCCGACATGGCCATACACCACCGCGCTCGAGATCGACAGGATATTGGCCAAGGGCGGGCGATCCCTGCTGATTGATGAATGCGGGGCCTTCACCTCGCGCTTGCAGCACTTATAGTAGCCCAAATTGCCGTAAAGCCGTAAAGGCCCGAAAGGAGTGCTACATGAGCCGCCAGACCGTTCGCCCCAGACGCAGCGTCCTCTACATGCCGGGTTCCAACGCCCGCGCGCTGGACAAGGCCCGCAGCCTGCCCGCCGATGCGCTGATCTTCGATCTGGAGGATGCGGTCGCGCCGGACGCCAAGGAAGAGGCCCGCGCGCAGGTGGCCGCCGCGACGAAGGAAGGCGGCTATGGCAAGCGCGAGATCGTAATCCGGGTCAATGGCCTCGACACGCCCTGGGGCGCGGACGACATCAAGGCCGCAGTGGCGGCGGGGCCAGACGCCATTCTGGTGCCCAAGGTCAATTCGCCCGAGGATGTGGCGCGCGCCGAAAAGGCGCTGACCGAAGCGGGCGCGCCCGCCTCCCTGCAACTGTGGTGCATGATCGAAACGCCGCTCGCCATGCTCAACATCCAGGCGATCGCGGCAACGGCGCAAATCCCGGGCGCACGCATGAGCGTCTGGGTGATGGGCACCAACGACATCGCCAAGGAATTGCGCGCGGCGCATACGCCCGACCGCATACCCATGCTGACCTCGCTCGGCCTTGCGCTGCTCGCGGCGCGCGCCTACGGCCTTATCATCCTCGATGGCGTTTACAACGACATTCAGAATGCGGAAGGCTTTGTCGCCACC
Organism: Hyphomicrobiales bacterium; assembly: GCA_015655095.1. GTDB lineage: Bacteria > Pseudomonadota > Alphaproteobacteria > Parvibaculales > Parvibaculaceae > JAATFR01. The sequence goes on from JAATFR010000299.1 coordinate 1,539, forward strand.
TGCGAGCAGGGCCGCGACATGGGCTTTGACGGCAAGACGCTGATCCATCCCTCGCAGGTCGGCCCCTGCAACACGATCTTTGCGCCGGATCCTGAAACCGTCGAGTTCGCCCGCAAGACCATCGCCGCCTTCGAACTGCCGGAAAACAAATCGAAGGGCGTGCTCAAGGTGGAAGGGCGCATGGTCGAAATTCTCCATGCCGAAATCGCCAAACGCACCGTCGCCATCGCCGATGCGATTGCCGATCTTGAAGCCGCAAACGGCTGAGGACAGATTATGAGCAAAACCAATTCCGGCAATTTCTTTGAAGATTTCCGCATGGGCCAGGTTCTGGAACATGCAACGCCGCGCACCGTGACCGTAGGCGACGCCGCGCTCTATCAGGCGCTTTATGGCGGCCGCTTCGCGCTCCAGTCCTCCGACGAGTTCGCCCGCGCCCACGGTTTTCCCCGCGCGCCGCTCGACGATTTCCTCGCCTTCCATGTTGTCTTCGGCAAGACGGTTCCCGACATATCGCTCAATGCGGTCGCCAATCTGGGCTATGCGGATTGCCGGTTCCTTGCCCCCGTCTATCCAGGTGACACGCTGAAGGCGGTCTCCGAGGTCATCGGCCTCAAGGAGAACTCAAACCGGGAAACCGGCGTCGTTTATGTCCGCTCGCGCGGCACCAACCAGAAGGGAATGGTAGTGCTCGACTATGTCCGCTGGGTCATGGTCCGCAAGCGCACTGTCGAGGCGACCACGCCCGATGAGCATGTGCCCGCGCTGCCGAAGGCCGTGACGGCTGACCGGCTGGCGGTTGCAGACAACGTGAAATTCACGGCGCTCGAGAGCGCCCTTTCCGGCTCACGCCATCTCTGGGGCGATTATGCACCACGCGAGAAGATCGACCATGTGGACGGCATCACCATCGAGGAAGCCGAGCATATGCTCGCAACCCGCCTCTATCAGAACACGGCCAAGGTTCATTTCAACCAGTTCACTGAAGGCAAGGGCCGCTTCGGCCGCCGTCTGATCTATGGCGGTCATGTCATTTCGCTGGCGCGCAGCCTCTCCTTCAACGGACTCGGCAACGCCTTCCAGATCGCGGCTATCAATGGCGGACGCCACGTCGCGCCCTGCTTTGCGGGCAACACGGTGTTCGCCTGGTCCGAAATTCTGGAACGGGCAGAACTGCCGGGTCGCACGGACCTCGGGGCTCTTCGCATCCGCACCATCGCGACCAAGGATATGCCGTGCACAGAATTCCCTGGCGCTGTGGACAAGGGCTATGCCGACGGCGTCATCCTGGATCTTGACTACTGGGTGCTGATCCCGCGCTAGCCCCCCCTGAGGCAGCCAGACAAGAGGTTCCATGGCGAGTTTTGCCGCCTATGCCGCCGCGGCCCTTGCGGAAATCGGCGGTTGCTTCGCCTTCTGGTCGTGGCTAAGGCTCGACAGATCGCCATGGTGGCTCGTGCCCGGCATGGGCTCGCTGGCGTTCTTCGCCTATGTGCTGACACTGGTTGATTCCGATGCCGCAGGCCGAGCTTATGCGGCCTACGGCGGCGTCTACATCGTCACCGCCATCCTGTGGCTGTGGCTCGTGGAACATCACCAGCCCGACCGCTGGGACATTGTGGGCGGGCTCATATGCCTTGCGGGCGCGGGCGTCATCTTGTTCGCGCCACGCGGCTAGGTTGCGCCGGAGTCCACGCCTTTAATTGTTCTCCTACCATTTAAGGGAGATTCCCAGCCCGAACTGGTTCGATTTCGCGCCACGCGCGCCCAACACTGTGCGGTAACTCAGACCGATGGCATAACCGTCGCTGGAGACAAGCTGTAAACCGGCGGTGAGATCGGTCCAGTTCTTGTCCTGCCCTCTGCCCGCGATGGTAAAGCGTGTATCCTGGATGGACGTGAAGCGGCCCGTGATCCGTGTCGGGTTCGATCTGAAATCATGCACATAGGCAGCCTTGAGCGAGGGCACCAGCGTGAATTTGTCGCCAAGCGCCACCTGCCAGGACGCGCGCAAGCCAACCTGACCGAGCATCATCTGCTCGCTCCGCTTGTCGACGCTCAGCGGGAAGCTGCCTTGCCCGCTTTCGCTATAGCCCTTGAAGCCCATATGAAGCCAGTCGAGGCCCGCGAAAGGGGTGAGCGTGAGGTTGCCCATGGCAGGGCCCGAGACAATGTTATAGCCAGCCTCAAGACTGGCCCCGGCGAGCAGGGCGCGCGGACTTGCGGAGGCCTTCAGGCTGGCGCCATTGCCCACCAGCAATGTCCGGTCCATGTCATACTTGATAAGACCGCCATGCGCCGCGCCGTTGAGATAGCCGTTTTCCAGAACAGGGACGCTGCCGTAAAGGCTCGCCAGCAAGGCTTTGCTGTCGGTCTTGAAAAATTATTGCCGAGCTTGCCTTTCGTGTAGGAAAAGGCGGCTCCCGCAAAGCGACCCTTGCCGAAATCCATATCGCCGCCAAGGGTGAGGCGCATATTGCGACCCTTCGCTTTTTGTCCTCTCAGAGAGTCGTCGGCGTCCCGGTCGAAAGCCCCTTCGACATAAATACCGGCCGTACCCATCAGGGCTTGCCACTGCTCCAGTTTCTGCTGCTGGTCGCCCAGCCGGGCCGCCTCCTGACGCGCCTCGGCCGGATTGAGCCCTTCCGGTTTCATGGTTCGCGAGGAGAGACCCGAGCCTGAAAGACCGCTGCCAAACCCCAGGCGGCGCAGCGCCATCCGGTTGGACAGAATTGCATTCTGCCCTGCACCGATACGCCGCGCCGTCTGCGATTGCAGCAAGGCATTGTTGGGCAGCAGACTTTCGAGTGAACGCGAAACGCCGCCCCAGCTATTGAGATAGAGCCCGCCGATATCTCTGGCGGCCTCTCCCTTTGCCTTGCGCCGGACCCGGTCGAGCGCGCCGGCAACCGCCTGCTGATTGGGCGTCGCGGCAAAATAGCTGAACCCCAGCGGGTTGCGTCTTGCCAGGGTTGATTTAAGCCAGTCGAGCAAGACGGGAACATTGGCATAGACGTCCTGATTGGCCGCCTGAGCAGGTGCGCCGCACGGCACGCCATAACTGACAACGCCGGCCTGGCGATAGCCCTCGCCATCCTTGCGGAAGAGCGGGCCGCCGCTGTCCCCTGAACATGGCGCGGCATAGGTGTTGTAAGCCGGATCGATGGTGGAGGGCTTGCCCGGACTGGTGGCGCACAGCGTCGTATCGCCATCGCACAGGCTCTGGTCAGAGACGGTCTGCGCCAGTTGCCTCAATGTACTCGGTGATCCACGCGAAGGATTCATCTCAATGAGCCAGGGGAAATTAATCTCCGCCTCGGTCAGGCCCAGGGTAATGCCCCAGCCGGCCACGTCCGCCTGCGTACCCGCAGCCGGAGGCATGGTTTCGAGCCCGATGACGGGGCCCGCAGAGGGGTTGTTCAGGAAGATGACTGCAAAATCGGACCCTGGGCGGCTCCCCTCCCCATCATCCTCATCTCCGGAAGAGGACACGCCACCCTTCTGCAAAATATCCTCCACCCTGGCTTCAAGTTCCTTCCTGACATCTGGGGGCATGGTCCTGATGCCATAGCCCTCGATGTAGGCTTGCGTCAGTTCAGCAGCCTCAGTGAGAGCGGAGATATCATCATCTGAAGGAGACGGATCAGGCGCCCGACATAATCAGGATGAATTACGATACCTGCGGCTGTGCTGGCCGAGTTCGGCTTTTTATATTCGAGGGAGCCGAGGCGCACGCCGATACCTGCCGTATCCCCATCGACGCAATGGGCCGCGGTCAAAATCATGTTGGGACCAATCAGGGTGCCACCGCATCGGTGGAAAAAATCGCCGTCGCTATCCGTCTTACCCAGCGAGCCCATCCATGGATAGGGCGTCTGACCTGACGATGCCGGGCCGACCGGCGTCCCTTCATAAATGGCAAGGGCTGGACTGGCCTTGAGAACGAAAGACGCAAGCGCCCCGCCAAGCAGGACGCAACGCAACGGCAGGCTGGAAAAAGTGAAAGTCATCTGTCCCCCCCCGGAATGATTGGTCCGGAAGGATGACGAGAAATACCTAATAATTTATTTACCATAAACTGCCCCGGACGGGCCGCCTGTCCAGTGCGCCTCGTTATGAGACGCTTGTGCCCGGCGCCTCGAACGGCTTTTCTCTTATCAAGAACAAGCCTTAAAAAACGACGGGAGAGAAAAATGGCGATCAACTACGACAAGCTGATGTCGCTGAAGACCCAGGGCCAGGAATTCCAGTATGGCGAGCGCGAGACCATGCTCTATGCGCTCGGCGCCGGCTTCGGCCGCGACCCCATGAACACGAAGGAACTGCCCTTCGTCTATGAAAAGAATCTGGTGGCGATGCCGACGCTCGCGACCGTGGTCTCCTGGGGCGCAGGCAACATGCGCGAGAGCGGCATCAACTATCTGATGGTCGTGCATGGCGAACAGAAGCTGACCCTGCACAGGCCCATGCCTGTCGCCGCCCGCATCAGCGTGGACACCCGCACCATCGGCGCATGGGACAAGGGCGAGGGCAAGGGCGCCATCGTCGTGACGGAAACGGTGATCAGCGAAAAGGGCGGCAACAAGATCTGTACGCTCGAGAGCACGACTTTCGCGCGCGGCGACGGCGGCTTCGGTGGTCCGCGCGAAGGCGCGCCGGTGCCGCACACGCTGCCGGCGCGCGCCCCGGACCAGACGGTCGAACTCGACACCCGCCCCGACCAGGCGCTGCTCTATCGTCTTTCCGGCGACCGAAACCCGCTCCATGCCGATCCCGAGATTGCTGCGCTTGCGGGCTTTCCCCGGCCGATCCTGCATGGGCTTTGCACCTACGGCACCTGCGCGCGGGCGCTGGTGACGAGCGTCGCAGACTATGATCCTTCGCGCATCACGGGCTTCGACGTGCGCTTTTCAAGCCCGGTCTTTCCCGGCGAGACGATCCTTGTCGACATCTGGAAGGATGGCAGCATCGCCTCGTTCCGCGCCCGGGTGAAGGAACGCGACGTCGTCGTCATCAACAATGGCAAGTGCACGTTGAAGGGCTGAATGGGCACCGCCGTCATGATGGCCATGACGGCGGTTTCCTAAGGATTATTTTTCGTCCTTGGCCGCGGGCGTCAGATGCTGGGGATTGCGTCCGAAATTCGGCGCGGGGCTATCCTGCCCTGCCGCGATGATCTGCCGACGGATCGCCCGTGTACGGGTGAAACGCTCGAACAAGGTCTGGCCGTCATCCCAGCGGATCGCGCGCTGCAACGCCATCAGCTCCTCAATGAAGCGGCCCAGCATCTCGATGGTCGCGTCCTTGTTGTTGAGGAAAATGTCGCGCCACATGGTCGGGTCCGACGCTGCGATGCGGGTGAGATCGCGAAAGCCGCCCGCCGCGAACTTGGTAACGTCGGCCTGCGTCACTTTTTCGAGATCGGCGGCGACGCCGACCATGGTGTAGGCGATGAGATGCGGCACATGGCTGGTGATGGCAAGCGTCAGATCATGCTGCCCGACCTCCATCACCGCAACCTTCGCGCCGCACGCCTCCCAGAAAAGCTCAAGCTTCCTGACGGCGTTTTCATCGCTACCCTCGACCGGCGTCAGGATGGTCCAGCGCCCCTCGAAAAGTTCAGCAAAGCCCGCGTCGGGGCCTGATTCCTCTGTACCCGCGACGGGGTGACCGGGAATGAAGTGAACGCCTGCAGGGATATGCGGGCCGACATCGCGCACCACCGCCGCCTTGACCGAACCCACATCCGTCACCGTCGCGCCCGCCTTGAGGACAGGCTTCATCTCGATCGCGAGCGCTTCCAGCGCGCCAACCGGGGTACACAGAATGATGAGATCGGCATCCTTCACCGCCTCTGTGACGCTTACCGCCGCCTCGTCGATGAAGCCGCGCTCAAGGCCGCGCGCGCGCGTCGCCTCCGACGAGGCATAGCCGACAACATGCCCCGCGAGATCGCCCCGCTTGGCGGCGAAGCCAAGCGAGCCTCCGATGAGGCCGAGACCGATAATCGCGACCTTCTGATAGCGTGGGGACATGCCCATGGATCAGACCTCCCGGCTCATGAATTCGTCCAGCGCCTCGACCACCAGCCGGTTCGCCTCCTCACCGCCGACCGTGAGGCGCAGATGGTGCGGCAGACCATAAGCCTTGACGTGACGCAGGATCAGGCCGCGTTTCATCAAAAACTCATCCGCCTCGGTGACGGTGCGGCCCGGCGTATCGGGAAACCGGATCAGGATGAAGTTCGCCACGCTCGGCGTCACCTCAAGCCCAAGCTTGCCGATCTCCTCGCTGAGCCACGCCAACCACTTGTTATTGTGCGCGATGGAGCGCGCCAGATGCTCCGTATCCTCGATGGCCGCGATGCCGGCGCGCATGGCCGGGATCGAGACATTGAAGGGACTGCGGATGCGGTTGATGACACTCACGACTGCCTCTGGCGCATAAAGCCAGCCAAGACGAGCGGCGGCAAGGCCATAGACCTTGGAGAAGGTCCGCGTCATCACGACATTGTCCGACTGCGAGACAAGCTCGATGCCCGCCTCATAATCGTTCCGGCTGACATATTCGCTATAGGCGGCATCGACGACCAGCATGATGTCCGGGCGCAGGCCCGCCTGGAGGCGGCGAAGCTCCGATCCCGGAAGATAGGTGCCGGTCGGATTGTTCGGATTGGCGATGAAAACCATCTTCGTGCGCGGCGTGACGGCCTCAAGGATGAGATCG
>JAATFR010000005.1 GCA_015655095.1 Hyphomicrobiales bacterium
CCTGCGGGCTTGTCACCTCATGGACGAGATGGCGATCGATATAGAGAACGCAGGTGCCATACTCCTGCCGGTCGACCAGATGGTCGTCGAAAATCTTGTCGTACATCGTGCGCGGAGCCATTTTGACTACCTCCTTGACCGGGCCTGCCGCTTCCCCCGTCGCCGCTTCGCATCAGCGCGGGGTTTCAGGAAACATATGGCGCCGGCTTGGTTGCCCCATTTTTGAATGTTGGCTTGTTATTTATATAGAGCGTTTCAGGCCAAAGCGGAGTCCCGCCCGGCCATCACCTGCAAAACAAAAAGCGGGCTCGGGCGCTTTTAAGAGCGCCCCGCCCGCTTCGAAATCTTCGTTCTGCGAAAAGCAGAAGAAATCAGGCGGCGCCTGTTTCTTCCGGGCGGGGACGATCCTGCTTCTTTTCGGTAATTCGAGCCGACTTGCCGCGACGATCGCGCAGGTAATAAAGCTTGGCGCGGCGCACACGGCCACGGCGGACAAGCTTGATCGAGTCGATCAGCGGGCTGTAGAGCGGGAACACGCGCTCGACGCCTTCACCGTAGGAAATCTTGCGAACCGTGAAGTTCTCGTTGATGCCGCCGCCGGAGCGGGCGATGCAGACGCCTTCAAACGTCTGGACGCGCTCGCGTGTGCCTTCAACGACCTTCACATTGACCTGAAGCGTATCGCCGGGCGCAAATGCGGGAATGGCCTTGCCTTCCGAAAGGCTCGCCACCTGCTCTGCTTCGAGCGTCTGAATGATGTTCATAACCTTCAACCTCGTCTCATCGGCGCTGTCCGGGTGCTAAAATTCAGTCAACTGTGACTGCACCCGAAGCGCGCCTCTCTATCACACATTTTTTCCCCGCGCGAGCCTCTCCTTGAGATATTCCTCCCAAAGATCGGCTCTGCGGGCCCTTGTTGCCTCTTCGGCCATCTGCCGCCGCCATTGGGCGACCTTGCCGTGATCGCCGGAAATCAGGACCGGCGGTATTTCCCGCCCTTCGAAAACCGGCGGCCTTGTGTAGTGCGGATATTCGAGAAGGCCTGCTTCGAAGCTCTCCTCGGTACCCGAAATCTCCTTGCCCATGACGCCCGGCAACAGCCGGACGATGGCATCCAGCAGCGCCAGCGCCGCGATCTCGCCGCCCGAAAGCACGAAATCGCCAAGGCTGACCTCTTCCATGGCGCGGGCCTCGATGACCCGTTCGTCGAGCCCCTCGAAGCGGCCGCACAGCAGCGTGGCCCCTTTTCCCGCCACCAGCTCCCGGACCCGCCTCTGGGTCAGAGGCCGCCCCCGGGGGCTGAAATAGATGAGGGGTTCGCCCCCCTTGTGAACGGCATCGACCGCTCTTGCGACCACATCCGCCCGCATCACCATGCCCGCGCCGCCACCGGCGGGCGTGTCGTCCACGGTCCTGTGCCGGTCCTCCGCGAAGGAGCGGATGTCAGTCGCGGCCAGCGCCCACAAGCCCGATTCCAGCGCGCGCCCGGCAAGCGAGTGACCCAGCGGCCCCGGAAACATGTCGGGGAACAAGGTCAGGACTCGGGCCTGAAACAGCGGCTCAGCCACGGCGTTCACCATCTTCCGGCGCTTCGTCCGTCTCGAAGATCCCGTAAGGGGGATCAATGAATACGGTGCCCGACGCCAGCCGGACCTCCGGCACCGTTTCCGCCGTGAACGGCAGGTAGACGGTTTCGACGCCCGGCGCGGGGGCGATCTCCAGAAGGTCGCCCGCTCCGAAATTATCGACCGCGACGATGCGCCCGTAGGAGCGGCCATCGGAGCCGACCGCTTCCAGGCCGATCAGATCGGCCTGGTACCATTCCTCGCCGGCCGGATCTTCCGGCAGCGCCGGCAGCCTGTCGCGCCCGACATAGAGCAGCACACCCTTCATGGCTTCCGCGCCATTACGGTCGCCAAGGCCGTCGAGACGGCAGATAAGCTGCTCCTTGGCCGCCCCGATCACCTTGACGGTGAAGGTCCGGCCATCATCGGTGGAGAGAGGGCCGTAGCGATCCAGAGCCTCGGGTATCTCGGTGAAGGGTTTCACCTTCACCTCGCCGCGCACGCCATGCGCACCAACAATGACACCGACACAAACCCTTGAGTTCGTCACGGCGTCTGGTCCCGGTCTCAGGCTTCGGCCGCAGCTTCAGCTTCTTCAGCGGGAGCAGCCTCAGCGGCGGCCTTGGCTTCGGCGGCGGCCTCAGCCGCCTTGCGGGCAGCCTCGATACGCTCCTGAGCCTTCGCCTTGGGCTTGCCCTGGGTCGGGTTGTTGCGGGCGTCGCGCTTGGAAACGCCGAGCACGTCGAGGAACCGGGCCACGCGGTCGGTCGGCTGAGCGCCGACGCCGACCCAATGGGTGGCGCGTTCGACGTTCAGGATAACGCGGTCCTTGTGGTCCTTCGGCAACAGCGGATTGAAGGTGCCGAGCTTTTCAATGAAGCGGCCATCGCGCGGAGCCTTCTCGTCGGCAACCACGATGCGGTAGACCGGACGCTTCTTGGCGCCGCCACGGGCGAGGCGAATCTTAAGAGCCATTCTGTAGCCTTTCTCTCAACTCATTATCTCAAGCCGGGCATCGACTTCCATCTGACACCCATCATCCAAACCCGTGACAACCACGGAAAACGCTTACTTCTTTTTCGACGGCAGGCCCGGAAGCCCACCTGGAAAACCCTTGGGCAGACCGGGAAGCCCCCCCGGCTTGCCCGGACCGCCAAGCCCGGGGAAACCGCCCGCGCTTTTCATCATGTCCTGCAATGCCCTGGGATCGCCCGGCATCCCGGCAGGCATTTCCGGCATGCCGCCGCCGCCCATGCCGACCATCTTGCCCAGCATGCCGGCCATTCCGCCGCGACCGCCCTTGCCCATCATCTTCAGCACATCGGCCATCTGC
>JAATFR010000141.1 GCA_015655095.1 Hyphomicrobiales bacterium
ATCGTCGCCTTGTCGGTCTCGATCTCGGCGATGATGTCCCCGGAATGAACCTCATCGCCCTCCTTCACCAGCCACTTGGTCAGCGTGCCCTCTTCCATGGTCGGCGAGAGCGCGGGCATCAGCAGGTCAATGGCCATTTATGCCTCCGCTTTCACGGGCGCATCAGGCGCAAGCACGTCGGTCCACAGTTGAGCCGGGTCGGGCTCGGGGCTCGCCTGGGCGAATTCGGCCGCTTCGGTCACGATTGCCTTCACTTCCTTGTCGATCTCCTTGAACTTGTCGTCGGTCATGAAGCCTTCAGCCAGCAGGCGCTGGCGCACCAGTTCCAGCGGATCATGATCGTGACGCATCTTGTCCACCTCCTCCTTGGCGCGGTATTTCGCCGGGTCGGACATGGAATGGCCGCGATAGCGATAAGTCTTCATCTCCAGAATGATCGGTCCCTTGCCGGAGCGGCACCACTCAAGCGCCATCGCGCAGGCGGCGCGCACCGCGCGCACATCCATGCCATCGACCTGCTCGCCGGGAATATTGAAAGAGATGCCGCGCCGCGACAAGTTGGTCTCGGCAGACGAGCGCGCGACGCTCATGCCCATGGCGTACTGGTTGTTCTCGATGACATAGACCACCGGCAACTGCCAGAGTTCCGCCATGTTGAAGCTTTCATAGACCTGCCCCTGATTGACAGCGCCATCGCCGAGGAACGTCAGGCAGACCTTGCCGTTGCCGGTATATTTGTTGGAAAATCCGATGCCGGTGCCAATCGGCACCTGCGCGCCGACAATGCCGTGGCCGCCGAAGAAATTCTTTTCCCGGCTGAACATGTGCATGGAGCCGCCCTTGCCGTGCGAATAACCGCCCTCGCGCCCGGTCAGCTCAGCCATGACCCCCCTGGGGTCCATGCCGGTCGCCAGCATGTGGCCATGGTCGCGGTAGGCGGTGATGATCTGATCGCCTGCCTCGCGCGCGCCAAGCGCCCCGACCACAACCGCCTCCTGGCCGATATAAAGGTGACAGAAGCCCCCGATCAGCCCCATGCCGTACATCTGGCCCGCCCGCTCCTCGAAGCGGCGGATCAGCAGCATCTCGCGGTAAGCTGTCAACAGCTCGGGCGAGGTCATGGCGGTTTCGGGATCGGGAATAGGCGGGGTAACTACAGCCGGTTTATCCCCGGTTTTCACGGATTTGCCTGCATCATTAGCCATCGGCATGCCTCGGTTGGAACGCTGCGACGAGATAGAAGTCTAACCCGCCACCGAAGCGAGCGCGACTCCGGAGCGCTCCTAACACATGCCTCTTAACGATTTGGTTTCAATATAATTTATATGACAGATCCCCCGGACATGGCCCTGCCGCAACGGATTCAATAAGCCTGGGGCTATTTGTCGTTGAGGTAGATCTTCATGTCATTGGGCGAAACATAGCCCAGTGAAGCGCGCACCCGCTCGTCGAGCAGGTCGGGGTCGACGCTTTCTGGGCGCAGAAACGACACCTGATGGTCCAGCCGCTCGCGCATTTCACGCACTTCGGCCGCCTGCGTCTCCAGAACGGTGGTCTGCTTTCGCAGTTCGATCATGGCAAAAAAACCATGCGGACCATAAACCGCGTGGTCGGCAAAATAATAAATCCCGCCAATCACCAGAATCGGCAGGATGCCGTGGCGCAGACGAAACCGTTCTTTTGTTCGAATCAGCGTGTAACCCCTCATAGACGTTAAAGAATCACAGCTTGCTTGATCTGGTCAAGCATAGCCTCGAAATACTTGGCAAGGACTGCCATGCGGCCCCGGAAAACCACCCCGGAGCCGCAGGATTTAACGTTTATTCAAGCTCGACGATGCCGTCGCCCGCGAATTCGGCGGAGGCGCCCAGAACTTCCTCGATGCGCAGAAGCTGGTTGTATTTGGCGAGCCGGTCGGAGCGGGCGAGCGAGCCGGTCTTGATCTGGCCGCAGTTGGTCGCGACCGCGAGATCGGCGATGGTCGAATCCTCGGTTTCGCCCGAGCGGTGGGACATGACGGCGGAATAGCCGTTGCGGTGGGCCAGTTCCACGGCCTCAAGGGTCTCGGTCAGGGTGCCGATCTGGTTGACCTTGACGAGGATTGAGTTGGCGATGCCCTTGGAAATGCCTTCCGCCAGACGCTTCGGGTTGGTCACAAAGAGATCGTCGCCCACTAGCTGGACATCATTGCCGAGCTTGCTTGTCAGCGCCGCCCAGCCTTCCCAGTCGTCTTCCGCCATGCCATCCTCAATGGAGAGGATCGGATAGCGGCCGATCAGGCTGGCCCAGTAATCGATCATGCCGCCGGCGTCGAGCTTCTTGTTCTCGCCGGCAAGGTGATAGACGCCGTCCTTGTAGAATTCCGTGGAAGCCGCGTCGATGGCCAGGAACACGTCCTCGCCCGGCACATAGCCCGCCTTTTCAATCGCTTTCAGGATGAAGCCGATGGCCTCATCCGTGGAAGAGATGTTGGGGGCAAAGCCGCCCTCGTCGCCGACATTGGTGTTGTGGCCCGCCGACTTGAGTTCGCCGCGCAGCGTATGGAAGATTTCCGAGCCCATGCGCACGGCGTCCGACATGGTGTCGGCCCCGAGCGGCATGATCATGAATTCCTGAATATCGATGGGATTATCCGCGTGCTGGCCGCCATTGATGATGTTCATCATGGGCACCGGCAGAACGCGCGCGCTCGGGCCGCCAAGATAGCGGAACAGAGGCTGGCCAAGCGAAATGGCCTGGGCCTTGGCGGTCGCCAGCGACACGCCGAGAATGGCGTTCGCGCCGAGGCGGCTCTTGTTCTCGGTACCGTCGAGATCGATCATCAGCCGGTCGATCTGGATCTGCTCGGCGGCGTCCAGCCCCGCCAGCGCATCGAACAGTTCGCCGTTGACGGCCTCGACCGCCTTGAGCACGCCCTTGCCCTTGTAGCGCGTGCCGCCGTCGCGCAGCTCCACCGCTTCATGGGCACCCGTCGAGGCGCCCGAGGGCACGGCCGCGCGGCCCAGCGAGCCGTCTTCGAGGAGTACATCGACCTCTACGGTCGGATTGCCACGGCTGTCGAGAATCTCGCGGCCAATGATGTCGATGATGGCTGCCATGAATAAGCTCCGGTTGGCGTTGTCTTTGTTGAAGGCGTTTCTAGCGGACCCGAAGACATTAGGCAAAGCCACATCGCAGGATTATGGCCAGCCATGCCGCCGCAAGCAGGCTTGGCACAGTCTGGCTAAGGCCCCCATCAAAGCATGATGAGACCGCCATCCACCGCGTACTGGCTTCCCGTCACGTAGGACGCGTCGTCGAAGAGGAGAAAGAGGGCGGCCGATGATGTGCCAGCCCCGTAGACTAAAGCCATCCCCAAAAACTGAAATCCGGATGTAGTGGGCGCACATTGATATTTTGCGCGCGTCTGGTGGAACGCCTTGAGGAACGTTCTTCGCCATAACCAGCGCCCGCGAAAATCCGCGGGCGCTTATTCAGGTCAGCCGAAAGGTCAGGCCGTCATCCGCCCGACGCCAGGTGCATTCTGCTCGGGCACACCGGTCAGCAGGGTATCGCGATAGCGTTCGATATAGGCGCGCTCACCCTCATAGAGGGCGCTTGCAAGGCCAAGCACGAAGGACTGCCCCTCGTAGCAGCTTTCATCCACATCCGTGCGACGGATTTCCTTTATCCGCTCGAAGCTTTCGCCAATCTCGGCCAGCCGCTGATCCACAAGTTGCCTGACCCGCTCTTTTGGCAGGAACGGGGCATAGGCAAGGATGAACCAGAATTCCGAACGGATACGATGGCGCGGCTCACTGCTCATCAGCGCAGCAATGCAGCTTTCCCGTCCCGTCTCTGTAAGTTCATAAATTTTCTTTGCGGGCCGACTGTCCTGTTCCACCCGCTGGCAGGTGACCAGACCTTCCGACGCGAGCTCGTTGAGCGCTGGATAAAGATTGCTCACACTCACATCCAGAATGTTCGCAATCCGCGTTTCAAGTGTTTTCTTGATGTCGTAACCTGTCGCAGGCCCCCGCATGAGGATACTGAGTAGAACTTCCTTCGTATTCATCCTGCTTCCCTCCCCGTCAGCAGACGTTCCTCCGGCTATCGCTTTTGCGACTTGTCCCAAAGGTAAGTGCGTTTCCAGTTATTACCGGCCTGATCTAACCATCAGCTTGTGAACAGCAGGGTCCGGTATTTTTTCGGCATCAGCCAGATAGCACCCCTCTTGCGGGGCTTATCAATCCGACTTCATCTTGCCCAACCCGCCTTTCTTCGAAGCTTAACGCAGGACAGGAGATGACATGCCGCTTGCTATGCAAAGAGTATCGGCATGAAATTTCCCTACGGCAAGTCGCGTTAAGCTGTTTTTACCTATCAATATATCGCCGCAGTACCCGGTTACACATGATGACGTCGCGCCCGCCTTGGGTTCAGCCTGTCAGCCCTGAGGCCAGAAAATACCGTCCGGATTGTCAGACCATGGCCCATCATTGAAATTATATGAGATTCTCCCGCAGGAATTACTTTGGCGGCTGTCTGAATAAAGTTTACAAGGATCGCTGATTACGTCTCCGCAAGCATCTTTCGCGTCTTCAGGATGCGGAAGGTGCGCCGTTCATGTTGGGCAGGCATCATGTCTGCCGGACGGAACGACAGGCCATCCTGGCAAGGTCTCACCCCCTTGCCAGAGTGGTTTGGTTTCATCCCGGGTGGGAACCCTCTATAGGGGCTCATGGCCGCCCGATGGCCTAATCCATGCCGATCCGCTATCTTGCAAGCGTCAGGACAGGTCGAAGCGGAAGCGTTTCCCGGCCTTTGCCAGCAGTTCCAGACGGCTTTTCCGCCAGCCCCGGTGCTTATTGCCAGAGGGCTTATCGCCAGAGAGTTTAATCGTGAGTGAGTCCCCTTCAAACCGCGCGCTCGTTCTCTTTTCAGGAGGCCAGGATTCGACTGTCTGCCTCGCCTGGGCACTGGAGCGCTATGACACGGTTGAAACCGTGGGCTTCGACTATGGGCAGAAGCATCTGGTGGAGATGGACTGCCGCCCTGTCGTGCGCGAGGCGATCCGTGCCGCTTTTCCCGACTGGGCGGCGAAGCTCGGTCCCGACCATGTGCTGGCGCTGCCGGAACTCGCGCGCATCTCGGATACGGCGCTCACCCGCGACGTCGAGATCGAGATGGGGGAAAACGGGCTTCCGACCACCTTCGTGCCCGGCCGCAACCTGATTTTCCTCACCTATGCGGCGGCGCTCGGCTACCGGCGCGGCGCGCAGACCCTTGTCGGCGGCATGTGCGAAACGGATTTCTCCGGCTATCCCGATTGCCGCAACGACGCCATTCAGGCGCTGGCCCATGCGCTGACGCTGGGCATGGACCGACCGTTCCAGCTTGAAACCCCGCTGATGTGGCTGGACAAGGCTGCCACCTGGGCCCTTGCCGACACGCTGGGCGGCGAGGCGCTGGCCAATATCGTGATTGAAAAGACCCATACCTGCTATCGGGGCGAGCGCTCCGTGCGCCATGACTGGGGCTATGGGTGCGGCACTTGCCCCGCATGCGATCTGCGCGCCAGAGGCTATGAGAACTGGCGCGCAGCCCAGCGCGCCTGACCGGAACCCGACATGTACGCCGTCAAAGAGATTTTCTATACGCTGCAAGGCGAAGGTGCAAACGCGGGCCGCGCGGCCGTGTTCTGCCGCTTTGCCGGCTGCAATCTCTGGTCGGGCCGCGAACAGGACCGCTCGAAAGCCGTCTGCACCTTCTGCGACACCGACTTCGTGGGAGTCGATGGCCTGGGTGGCGGCAAGTTCGCCACCGCCGATCTTCTTGCTGGTGAAATTGAAAAAACATGGGCAAGCTCTTCAGTTAACGAGCGTTTTGTCGTTTGCACGGGTGGCGAGCCCCTGCTCCAGCTCGACAAGCCGCTGATTGAGGCGCTCCATGCGCGCGGCTTTTCCATCGCGGTCGAAACCAACGGCACCCTGCCCGCGCCGGACGGCATCGACTGGATCTGCGTCAGCCCAAAGGCCGACAGCGCTCTCGCGCTCAACCGGGGCGATGAACTCAAACTGGTCTTCCCGCAGGAAAAAGCGCAACCCGAACGCTTCGAACATCTGGCGTTTCGGCATTTTTTCCTGCAAGCCATGGACGGACCGGATCAAACCGCCAATATCGTTGCCGCCACCAACTATTGCATGGCTCATCCGAAATGGCATTTAAGCCTTCAAACACATAAGCTTATCGGAATACCTTGATGCGAATTTATAAAGAATTCTATTTCGATGCGGCCCATTTCCTGCCCGATGCGCCTGACGGTCATCCCAACCGGCGGATGCACGGTCATTCCTTTCGCGTGGTGATCTGGCTGGAAGGCCGGCCTAATCCGGCGACCGGTATCCTGCGCCATTTCGAGGATTTCGAGAGCGCGCTGATGGCGGTGCGCGAGGAACTCGATCACCATATGCTCAACGACATCGAAGGGTTGGAAAAGCCAACGCTGGAGCACATCGCGGTCTGGATCTGGGAGCGGCTGAAAGGCCCGCTGCCGGAAATAGCCCAGGTTGAAATCCACCGCGCCTCGTGCCGCGAGGGCTGCATCTATACAGGGCCGGAGGCCTGAACATGAGCGGGAAGAAGAAAAAAGCGCCGCAAGCCAATCCGGAGCTCCCGGAGCTGAGCCAGCTTGGCTACCAAAGCGATATTCCGTTTTCACCTGAAGGCGCCGTGTTGGAGCGGGTGCTCAATCCCAACCCGGACGTGGACTATCTGTGCCGCTTTACGGCACCTGAATTCACCTCGATCTGCCC
>JAATFR010000168.1 GCA_015655095.1 Hyphomicrobiales bacterium
AGAGCTGAAGGGAACGAGCATGATGAGGGTGCGGAAATTTCATCTGGCGATGACAGCGGCCATGCTGGCCATGGTCACGGCGCTTGGCGCTGTGGCGGCTCATGGCGAGACAGCAGCGCCGGCATCATTGGCGGATAGCCGTGCGGTGCCAGGCTCTGATGCCCAGATCAGGCTTTCCTATGCGCCGCTGGTCAAGCGGGTCGCTCCTTCCGTGGTCAATGTCTATGCCAAGCGCACCGTGCGCACCCAGGGCTCGCCCTTTATGAACGATCCGTTCTTCCGTCAGTTCTTCGGCGGCAATTTCGGCATGCCGCGCGAGCGGGTCGAGCGCTCGCTGGGGTCCGGCGTCATCGTCGATCCCAGCGGTGTCATCGTCACCAATAATCATGTGGTGCAGGACGGGCAGGAACTGACCGTCGCGCTGGCGGACCGGCGCGAATTCAAGGCGCGGGTCTTGCTGGCGGATGAGCGCACGGACCTTGCTGTGCTCAAGATTGAGCCACAGGGCAAGCCGCTCCCGGCGCTTCCCTTCGGCGACAGCGACGCGGCGCAGGTCGGTGATCTGGTGCTGGCCATCGGTAACCCGTTCGGCGTCGGCCAGACCGTGACCGGCGGCATCGTTTCGGCGACGTCGCGCACCAATGTCGGGGTATCGGACTACCAGTTCTTCATCCAGACGGATGCAGCGATCAATCCCGGCAATTCCGGCGGCGCGCTCGTCAACATGGATGGCAGGCTGCTCGGCATCAACAGTTCGATCCTGTCCCAGTCTGGGGGGTCGGTCGGCATCGGTTTCGCCATTCCCTCCAACATGGTCCGGCAGGTTGTGACGGCGGCTGAAAACGGCAAGAAGGTGTCGCGCCCCTGGCTTGGCGCAAGCATGCAGCCGGTGACGCAGGACATTGCCGACAATCTGTCGCTGGACCGGCCCGTCGGCGCGCTGGTCAGCAATGTCTACCCTGACGGCCCTGCCGCCCGCGCCGGGCTTCAGCTTGGCGACGTCATCCTCGCCGTCGATGGTTTCGAGGTTGATGATCCCCAGGGCGTGCTTTACCGCTTTGCCACCAGCGGCATAGGGCACAAGGCGAAAATCGACTATGCCCGCAAGGCTTCGCGCGGATCGGCGACGCTTGTGCTTGAGGCTCCCCCCGCCATTCCCGCGCCCGATGAGAGCCCCCTTGCCGGCAACAGTCCGTTTACCGGGGCAACTGTAGCCAACCTTTCGCCGGCGCTGGCCGACAGGCTGGGATTTGGGGATCTCGGCGCGAAAGGCGTCGTTGTCACCGATGTGAAGGATGACAGCCCCGCCGCACAGGTCCAGTTCCAGGCGGGCGACATTATCGAAGTATTGAGCGGCGCCAAAATTGGCAGCGTCAAGGAGCTGAAAAACGCTATTGCCGCCACTTCCGGCAAATGGAGCTTCACCATCAACAGGGATGGAAGGAAAATGACCGCGACCCTGAGAGGGAATTGATGTTTCGTACCATCTTTGGGCCCGGCCTTTGACACCTCCGGCCTTGCGGGCCTAGGCTTCCGCAAGGCTGAGATGGAGCATAGGGAGGAAACGCTATGTCATTCACCATTACTGCCAGCAATCTCGTCGGGGCCGTGCGCCTCAAGCGGGAGAATCCGGCCGCGGCGCTGAAAAAGGCCCGCGAGCTCCAGCACGAACAGCACTGGGATATAAAGATCGCCGAAAGCGACGACGAGGCTGCGCTGACTGAGACGGACTTTGCCCGTCGTTATCAACTCGAGTAAATGCGGGTCAAGTAAAAGCGGCCCTGCGGCTCATTCCTGCTCTGTCAGGGCGGGGGTAAAACATGCTAAACCCGGCCCATGAGCGATCTGTTTGAAGCCTCCGGCCTCCATGAGGCGGCCCCTCGGCCGCTGGCCGACCGGCTGCGACCCAAAACTCTGGAAGATGTGGTCGGACAGGACCATCTGCTGGGCCCGAAGGGGCCGCTCGGGCGGATGCTGGCGTCCGGGCATCTTTCCTCGCTGATCCTGTGGGGCCCGCCCGG